>JAUNAE010000530.1 GCA_030527765.1 Eubacteriales bacterium | reverse complement strand
TAGAAGATGTAAGTGGCTATATAGAGCGATTTTCAAAAAAGATTTCGCTGTAGGATAGACTTTGTAAATACAGATAAAACGGGTAGGCGGAGGGTCATTATTCGATGAATGAAACTGTCGGGTAGAAACCGTAAGTCGAGATAAAATGACGGGGATTGTACAGAGAAGTGGATGTACAGAGAAGTACTGAGATGTACACAGGTACCAATTGATACGGAGACTGGATAGTCACACAGGGATAGGGTAGTTGGAGCGGCTGAAAGACCTGATATGAGGGTAGAAACCTGATATGAAGGTAGTGGCCGGACAGCAGCCTGCACGATGACTTCTTCTCGCTGATGAGAATTTGCCGGATGGACTGGATTAGGTTCCTGCAAAAGGAGATTCTCACAAATTGATTTGAATGAGGATGAAAGTTAAGCGTTGCGGGGAGGACTCGTGACGTTTTTTAATATAGATGAGAGTTAGAATTCGAAAGATACTGTGTGGATATTAAGAAGCCGCACATAATACATAAACCAAAAGGAGAACTATTAAAGATGGGAAAAAGTTCGAACAGCTCGAAAGAAAAAAAAAGACTTCTTATATACGCACACTATTATGTACCAGATGTGGCATCCACCGGTCAGATTCTCCGAGAACTGGCTGAAGGTCTACTTGATAAGTTTGAAGTTACGGTTATTTGTGTGGTTCCGAGTTATGAAGGAACAATTGAGGATAAGTATAAAACTCAGAAATATTACAAAGAAAAAATCAACGGTGTGAATGTATTGCGTGTTCGCGTACCAGAGTTTACGAAAGCAAATAAGAAGAGTCGTGTGAAGAATATTCTTGCATATTTCTTTGGGGCTATGGCAGCCACCAGAAAGGTAGGAAAACAGGACTATGTGCTGAGCGTATCTCAGCCACCAATCCTTGGAGGGCTCCTTGGCGTTTGGGGTAAATGGAAGAAGCGTGCAAAATTCATATATCAGATTCAGGATTTTAACCCTGAACAGGTTATGGCAGTTAATTACAGCAAGAATAAGTTGGTTCTGAGCGCAATGATGTGGTTCGACAAATTTTCTTGCAAACATAGCGATCTGGTAATCACAGTTGGACGAGATCTTGTGGAGACCTTAGAGAATCGCTTCAAAGGGAAAAAAGTACCAAAGTCTGCACTGATTAACAACTGGATTGATGAGAAAGAAATCTATCCCTTGGAGGACACTAATAAGGGTGTCGTGGACTTCCGTTTGAGATATGGACTTGCTGATAAATTTGTCATTATGTACTCCGGAAATATCGGTCTGTACTATGACCTTGAAAATATTCTGAAGGTTATTGAGCAGTTCAAAGGAGCTACTACACAGTCCGGAAAAGAAGTAGTGTTTGCTTTTGTTGGAGCTGGCTCTGTTTTGGATAAGCTTGTTCTGTATAAAAAGAAGAAGCAACTGGACAATGTCGTATTCATTCCATACCAGGATAAGAAAGACCTGATTTACAGCTTAAATGCAGGAGATGTTCATTGGTGTGTGAACGCCAAGGGTATCAAGGGCGTAAGCTGTCCTTCGAAGTATTATGGTTTGGCAGCAGCAGGAAAGCCAGTGTTGGGAGTTCTTGAAGAAGGTTCTGAGGTTCAGTGGTTGATAGAGACTTCTGGAAATGGATATTGCTGTGAGCCGGGAGATTATCAGGGAATTAATAAGCAGATTGAAATGTTTATTAATCTTGCGGAAACTGATGAGCTGAAAGAGATGGGGAGAAAAGGTAGAGAATACCTTGAGAAGTATCTGACCAAGGAAGTTTCAGTTCAGAAGTATGCGGATGAGATATTGAAGGTATGAGGAAAATGAGATGAAGATATTCGCATTATTTTCCATGGTGTTATTAATCACATATGTACTTGGGCTTTTGGGTAAAGAAACTACACCAGCATGGATGAGCAGACATTTTACATCGGCAATTAAAGGGTTCTCCATTTTTACAATCGTGTGGGCTCACACCGGAGCACAACTTAATGTTGGAGGAATACAGTTCGTTGCTGGTATTGGTGTTTCACTATTTTTAATTTGCTCTGGATACGGATTAGAGCTTTCATATCAAAAAAATGGTTTAAAGAATTTCGTAAAAAGAGATTGATCAATGTTCTGCTTCCGTTTTGGATTGTGGAATGTATAGGATTGTTGAATACAGGCAATTGGTCTGTTGAAGTATATCTGTTAGATGCCGTTTTGATGAAGCAAGCGACTGCATATGGTTGATTTATGCAGTATATCGTGATTTGTTATGCCCTTTTCTATCTTCTAAAAGTACTGGCAGAAAAGTGTGGATGGGATCGCAAACTCGAGATTGCTTTTATGCTTTTGCC
>JAUNAE010000065.1 GCA_030527765.1 Eubacteriales bacterium | reverse complement strand
CGATTATACATAGTAGAACTGCTGCTCGGCGGTTTCTGCTGTGCCTGACGCATCATTTAAGCTGCCATTTTCGGTTTCTCCTGATGAGTATAAGCATCTGCAAGACCAACCTTCGCCTCTGCAGAATCTTTATCATATTTCAGTGCCTCATTAAAACACAATTCTGCACTATCATAATCTTTCTGTTTCAGAAAGCGATTTCCTTCATTGATTTTTGCCTGACTCTTGCTCGCACTTGTATCTTTTTGAAAAAAAAGCACCGCTACTAATACAATCAAAAGGCACACGCCTGTGATTGAAACAGGAATCAGAATTTTTTTGTTATCAAAATCTTTTTCTGTTTTCAGAGGATATCCACAATGAGGACAGAACTGTTTATTTTTATCCTGAACATTGTTATGACATCTTGGACAAATCATATATATCCTTCCTTTCCAAAATACTTACTCACTCTTCCTGATATTCAGCAGAACTACGGTACTAAGCGCTGCAAATACTACAACGAATGCAAGCAGGATGAACCAGTCCTTACTAAGATGAGCTGCTGTAAATGTAAAGAAATCCTCAGCTTCTCTTTCGAGGACTGTCTCCCCAAGGCCCGGAATATCGACTGCGTGATTTACCAGATTATTCAGGTTGGATGTGCTTCCGTATCCTTCCATAGACCATCTGCACACTGCAAACCAGGAAATATATTTTGTTGCTCCTTCCAGTTCGAACAGAAGTCCCGAGAAAAGAATCTGAGGCATCAGAAGAATCGGTGCCACTGTCATTGCACGGTCCGGATTTTTAAACATTGCTGATGCAAAAAGACCCATACCGGAAGCTGCCATCGCTGTCAGGAATGTTGTGATGAACAATTCCACTACCGGAGCCATCATAACTCCCTCTTCCGGAGCCCCGATTCGAAGTACGAATACAACAACCAGAAGGAGTGACTCTACGAAGCAGAGAAGTCCGAGTACAAGGAATTTTGATACAATATACGGTATCAAATGTAATCCTGTCATGTATTCTCGTCTGAGAATTACACGCTCTTTACAAATCTCCTGAATCGCATTCAGCGTACCAACCCAGAAGGCCGAACAGGAAAGTGCAAACAGCAGTGATTTTGTCATCGTATAGTAAGTAAATGGCTCGTCATCCTTGACAAGAGAAATCAAAAGTGCAAGGAGCGGCGCCTGAAGCAGTACAAGCAGGAGTCTTTGTCTGTCATTCAGCAACAGCTGCATATAACGGGAAGACAGCACTCCGATCTGTCGAATCGGACTATGTTTGCTCTTACCTTTATCTGCTTCGGTATCGTTACTCTTCTCAAGACGCGGCTGGTTTCTTCCCTCTGTCGTATCATACTGATGACGCCAGTAGTCTGCCTGGTCTGTGATCATGTTGTATACGTCTACAAGGTTTTCTACCTGGAAAAATCGCTCTGCTTCCTTCATATTACCGAAGTAGCAAAGATTTCCTCCTTTGCCCATGAAGACGATCTTGTCACAGTTCTGAAGGTTCAGTGTACTGTGAGTAACAAGAATAACCGTTTTGCCGTCACGGGTCATATTCTTGAGAGTTTTCATAAGATTTCGTTCCGTTCCCGGGTCAAGACCGGAAGCCGGCTCATCCAGGAAGAACAGCTTCGGATCAGACAAGAGCTCTACTGCAATACTTGCTCTCTTCTTCTGCCCACCGGACAATCTTCGAATCATGGTGCTTTCTTTTCCCTGAAGTTCCACCATCTCAATTACTTTCTGTACACGGGCTTTTCGCTCCTCTCTCGTTGTATCATCCGGAAGACGAAGCTTTGCCGCATACATAAGCATGGATTCCAGTGTCAGGTTGTCATATACGATATCCTGCTGAGGCACATATCCGATAATGTTTTTCAGAGAGTCATAGGTTTCATATAACTCCTGTCCATTGATCAGCACCTGTCCGGAAGTCGGTTTGCTGTAACCGCTGATGGCATTCATGAACGTGGTCTTACCTGCACCGGAACCACCGATGATGGCAACCAGTTCTCCCGGCTGAATGGAAAGGGAAACATCGTTACATATATTAAAGCGTTTTCCTTTGGATCCGACTGTCTTCACAATATGACGTGCCTCAATACCAAGACCGTTCTGATAAGTGCAGCAGTACAGGCCGGAGGAAGTGTAAATAATCTTTGTGTTGGTGATTGTGATCAGATCTTTTTCCTGAAGGCGCACTGCCTTTGTCAGGCGTATTCCATTCACAAACGTTCCGTTGGTACTTCCGCGATCCCGCAGATAGCACTCGTTGCCCTGAAGGAGCATCTCCGCATGACTTCTGGAAACTCCTACGTGATTCAACGTAATATCGCACTGCTGATCACGTCCAAGAAGCATCCGTGGCTGCAGCGGGTAATATTTCCATGAAAAAGCGGCATTTCCCATTGTCAGAAGGAACAGAACTCCCTGCTTCATGCCGCTGACTTCATCATCGATACGTAGGAGATCTCCGCCTCCGAAAGCAGCTCTCTGAACAAACTTACCGTTCAGAATCAGTCCATTGACACTTTTCAGATCCTCAACCCATACTCTTCCCTGATGGAGGATAAAACGACCATGTGCCACTCTGGACACAAGCGGGGATTTCAGTACAATATCATTTTCCGGGTTACGGCCAAATGTGATCTCACTTTTTCCAAAACGTGTCAGGTCAATCTGCCGTGGTTTATCCATTCCATCAAAGACCGAAAGAATCACAGATCCTCCCTGTGGATGATTCATCCCCATGCCGGACATCGGCTGTGTATAGTCCGGAATGTTTTGAAATCCGGGCCTCATGGCCATGGTATATTCATTGTTGTCCATGTTCATAAAAACTCTAACCTTTCCAATTACTTCCTTAACTATCCTTATCATACTCCGGGAAATTTTTCTTCCGTAATATCAATATTCAAAATTGTTCTTACAGAATAGGCCAGGCGGATATTCACAATTTGCTTCGCAGCTTACCTGATTCGGGTCAATCGAATTCTCGCAATTCGGTTAACTTTTCTCCCATTTGCACGGAATGTCCCCAGAATACAATTAAATATATCATACCGCAATTTTCTCATATGTGGTAGCATTTTTTGTATTTCCATTCCCCTTCAATACTTACACTTTATGATCCTTTTACTTTGAAGAAAAAATGAAAAAAATACCGGTCTCCCAAACGCCGGATTTGCCTTTTCCAACGTTCGGGGCCGGTATTTACTTGATGCGGGTCAATCGGATATTCGCAATCCGCTTCGCTACTTGCTCATAACCGAATAGCTGCTCCGCAGCTTATCAGTGGGAGCTTGAACTCCCACTGATACAAGCAAGTCCCCACCCACCGCTTAATGCTCTGCGCATTTGAAGCGGGGGACTTACTTGATTCGGTTAAAAACCACCACGCGAGAGTTCTTCAATTAACATCTGAATTGTAGACCGCATAAGAAGATAAAACAGAATGCTGAGTACAATACGAATCGCAATAATAATCAGACGTGCCAGAGAAAATCTCTTCAGTGTCTCGTTATTTCCTGCACCACATGCAAAAATAATGGTCATAATAAAGCCAACTAGCGGAATTGAGAACAGAATCTGGTATCCTACCCATCCTCCAACCGAAACATCTGATGACGGTTCTACCGGAGATACCGGTGTAACCGGCGGCATCGGTCTTGTACCCGGTCCCCACTGCTGTCCTCCCGGTCTCATTCCCGGATTGCTCTCCTGATTCTGTTGCATAGGCTGTCCACAGCTTCTGCAATATACAGCATTATCGGCATTTTCAGCGCCACAACGACTACATTTCATACTCTTTCCTCCCTAATGAAATCTTTCTGTCATTTTACACCAAAAAGCTTTCTTTGGAAACCAGAAACGTTTTTTTGACCAAAATCAGTTCCCGGAAATTTAACATTTAGGCATATTGACTATCAAGCCCTCGCATACTAAGATAAAAATATAACATATACATAAATTAATGTGAGGTATCCACATGAATATATTATTTTTCCTGACTCCCAAAAGTGAAGTCGCGTATATTTTCGAAGATGAAACTCTTCGTCAGACTCTTGAAAAAATGGAGAATCGCAAGTATTCTTGTATTCCCCTTCTCTCCAAGGACGGCAAATATGCCGGAACCATCTCGGAAGGAGATCTTCTCTGGGGGCTTCGTCATCTGAATCTTCACGATATCCGTGAAACAGAGGAAGTTTCCATTCTCGCTCTTCCAAGAAGAGCCACTTACAAGCCTGTGAAGGCCAGTGCAAAAATGGAGGATCTTCTGGACTGTGCCATCAACCAGAATTTTGTCCCTGTTGTGGACGATCTCGGCTTCTTTATCGGTATTATTACCCGAAAAGAAATTCTTAAGTATTGCCATCGGGAACTGATGCAGGTACGAAAGGCTGAATCACAGAACCTTAGACAAGAACTCCTTTAAACGAGGATTCTGCGGATTCTCGAAGAAATCCTTCGGATTATTCTCTTCCTGAATAATTCCCTCATCAATGAACATAACGCGTGTTCCTACTTCTCGGGCAAAGCCCATCTCGTGGGTAACAACCGCCATAGTCATTCCACTGTGTGCAAGTTCTTTCATAAGACCGAGAACTTCTCCAACCATCTCCGGATCGAGAGCCGAGGTCGGCTCGTCAAAGAGCATCACATCCGGATTCATCGCAAGGGCTCTTGCGATGGCGATTCTCTGCTTCTGTCCTCCGGAAAGCATTTCAGGATAACTGTCTGCCTTGTCCGGAAGGCCAACTCTCTCCAAAAGTTCCAAAGCTCTATTTTTCGCCTCATCTTTTGTCATAAGTTTCAAAGTTACCGGAGCCAGCATAATGTTCTCCAGTACAGTTTTGTGCGGGAACAAGTTAAACTGCTGGAATACCATACCAATTTTCTGTCTGTGAAGATTGATATCTACTTTTGGATCTGTGATATCCACACCCTCAAAGAGGATGGTTCCCCCTGTAGGCTCTTCAAGAAGATTCAAAGAACGAAGGAAGGTGGATTTTCCGGAACCGGACGGTCCGATGATAACAACCACTTCTCCCTGGCAGATGTCCGTGGTGATTCCTCTGAGAACACTGTTTTCTCCAAAGGTTTTCCGGAGATCCTTCACATTGATCAGGACTTTCTGTTTATCGACGCTCATGTTTGCGGAGTCTCCTTTCCAGTTTATTCATAAGGAATGTCAGAATCATTACAAGAATCAGGTAAATCAGCGCAGCTGCAATCAGTGGCAGAAACGCATTGTAGGTACGGCTCTGAATCAGCATCGCACCTTTGGTCAGATCCATCATACCGATGTATCCGATAATGGAAGTCTCTTTGATCAGGACGATAAACTCATTCACAAGTGCCGGCAGAACGTTTTTGAACGCCTGTGGAATGATGATGAGACGCATAGTCTGTACAAAGTTCAATCCAAGACTTCTTCCGGCCTCTGTCTGTCCTTCATCGATGGACATGATTCCGGAACGAACGATCTCTGCCACATAAGCACCGGAGTTAATTCCGAAAGCAAGGCTTCCGACAACCAGCTTATTGACACTGACAGAAGCAAAAATTACATAGTTCATAATGAGCAGCTGAATCATAGTCGGTGTACCGCGGATGATGGTCAGATACACGCGGCAAATCGCATTCGGAATTTTCAAGCTGCCATTTTTATCATGGGTGGAACAGATGATTGCAACGACAAAACCGATCAGAATACCAAGAAGAGCTGCAAATACCGTAATGATGAGAGTTGTCCTTAATCCCTGAAGCAGCCAGAGGTAACGGTTGTCTTTGATAAAGTTCAAGTAAAGATCATCCGTAAAAGTCGCATAAAGTGGATTCATACAAAATTATCCTTTTCTGAAAATAGAGCTGTTGGCACGTCGGTCAACAGCTCTGTTGTCTTTTGCTACGAAAATTAATTCTTTGCTTCTTATTTATTTTCTTACGATGATTACCTGGCTTGCGTTTGCGTAGTTATCTGTGAAATCTACGCTTGCAAGACGATCCTCGGTAACAGTCATTCCGGCTGCACCAAAATCAGCTTTTCCGGACTGTACTGCAGGAAGAATTGCATCGAATTCCATATCGTCGATTTTCAGTTCATAACCAAGTTTGTCGCAGATTGCCTGTGCAAGTTCCGGATCGATTCCCACGATTCCATCTGCGTCATGATACTCATATGGCTCAAACTCTGCGTTTGTTGCCATTACCAGAGTTCCGTTGGAACGATCTACATCCTCCGGAGATACATATGGAGACTCACCAACGTTGTCACCGATGTAGTTGGACATAATGCTGTCCAGAGTTCCCTCTTCTTTCAGCTCTGCAAGTGCCTGGTTGAATTTCTCAAGGAGCTCATTGTCTTTCTTCATGCAGATTGCATACTGCTCATCTACGAATGGATCCGGAAGAATCTCCAGCTCGTCGCTGTTCTTCTCTACGAATTTCTCTGCCGGAAGAGAGTCGATAATGACACAGTCAACCTGTCCTGCAAGAAGAGCCTGAACAGCCTCACTTCCTTTGCTGTAACGCTCAACGGTGCTTCCTTCCAGTTCATAGTCAGATGCTGCCAGATCTCCGGTGGTTCCAAGCTGAACACCGATGGTTGCACCTGCAAGATCATCAATAGATTTCACCTCTGCAAAAACTCCTGTAGTCATTCCAAGTGCCAGGGTTGCTCCCAGCATCATTGCTGTCATCTTCTTCATATTCCATTTCCTCCTCTTTATTCATTGAAGCGGTTATTTCCGCTTGGTCTCAGGTAAAGCATTCATTCGCAAGCAGTTTTGCTTCTTACGCATGAATGCAGGCCGCTTTGCGGCTTTTCTGCGTGCAAAACTCGAATCCAGTATAATTATGCATACTTACTCAGGATTTCGAATACTTTTACTCTTCGCATTACTAAATTTTACCATGTTTCCATCAAAAAGCAATAGCAACCTTGCATAATAATTCATGAATTCTTTAAATTTATTTGTAAAAGGAATGTGAAAATTCTGCGAATTCTGTTTTTTTTCTATCTTTCCTCTGTAATTCTTAGAATCACTTTGATATAATATGGCAAATCATTCGTAGATCCTCTTTTGGATTTGCTGCTGACTTTTGTATACGAGGAGAAAAAAACATGAAATTTACAAAAATGAATGGAATCGGAAATGATTATGTATATGTAAACTGTTTCAAGGAGACGGTAAAGAATCCTTCTGAGGTTGCTCGTTTTGTCAGCGATCGTCATTTCGGAATCGGCGGAGATGGACTTATTCTCATTAAACCATCCGATGTAGCAGACTGTGAGATGGATATGTACAATCTGGACGGATCTCAGGGAGCTATGTGCGGAAACGGTATCCGCTGTGTGGCTAAATATGCCTACGATTACGGCATCGTAGACAAAACCAGCATCTCTGTGAATACCCGAAGCGGAATCAAATATCTGGATCTTACCCTCAAAAACGACAAAGTGGATACCGTCCGTGTCAATATGGGCTCTCCTGTTTTCCAGGCAAAGCAGATCCCGGTTGTAGCCGAGACTGAGGAAGTGATCGACACTCCGATTGAAGTTGACGGACAGTCCTATCGCTTCACCGGAATCTCTATGGGCAACCCTCATGCAGTTGTGTTCCTTGATACTCTGGAAGGTCTGGAAATCGAAAAAATCGGTCCAAAGTTTGAGAATCATCTGAACTTCCCGGATCGCGTGAACACGGAATTTGTGGAGGTTCTGGATCGTCATACCGTCAAGATGCGTGTATGGGAACGTGGTTCCGGAGAAACTCTTGCCTGCGGAACCGGCGCATGTGCCGTTGCTGTTGCTTCTATATTAAACGGACACGTAGACGAAGATGCACCTGTCACCGTGAAACTTCTTGGCGGAGACCTCACCATCGAGTGGAACCGTCAAGAGAACCTCGTATTCATGACCGGATCTGCTGCCACTGTTTTTGACGGAGAAATCGACTTAAGCTTCCTGGGCGAGGAGTAATACATTTTTTTCCATTGCAGTCAATAAAAAAAGAAGTCTCTCACTTCAGCATAAAAGTGAGAGACTTCTTTTTTCTTTTCTTCTTTTGCTTTTCTTCGTTTATACCGGTAGAAATCCAAGAATTCGTTCCGTGATAAATACTGCTGTGCATGCCAGCAGTGCCACGGTGAGAAGACTGCGTTCTTTGTAAGCAGCAATCAGTGCAACAACAAATCCGGCACCTCCTGCGATTCTTGCGTTAGGTGCTGACAAAATTGCCGGGAACGTCATCGCTGCAAGGCAGGCATACGGCACATAATATAGAAAGGATTTGATCCACGGACTTGTGATTTCCTTTCTCGCCAGAGTCAACGGCAGCATACGAATCAGGTAGGTCACTCCTGCCATCACAAGAATGTAAATATAGATATTAGGCTTCATGGCTTTCTCCTTCCTTGTCATTGTCCGTAATCGGTGCAGCGAAGGCTGCAATTCCCGCCACCAAAAGTGTTGTAATAATAATTACAAATCCTGAAGAAATCTGCTTCAACAGAGGCAGTACAGAAAACAGCGTACTGATTGCCATCGCAGCAAGTACTACCATTAATACGGAACGGTTCTTCTTTGCCGGCGGTATGATAATCGCAAGGAACATTCCATAGATAGCAACGCTCAGTGCACTCATGAGAAACTGTGGCAGAAGGCTTCCGGAAATCGCTCCAGCAAGAGTACCAAATGTCCATCCCGGAATTGCCACACACATGGCACCATAGTTATAGAAGGGATGCACTTTTCCTTCCTGATTGGAACTGATTCCGAAGATCTCATCCGTCACACCGAATGCCACAAGGAATCGGTGACCGAAAGGCACATCTCTTCTCAGTTTCTGAGACAGAGCAAAGGACATGAGACAATATCTCAGGTTGATAATCAGCTGCGTCAGGGCCATCTCCCAGTAAGTCCCTCCTGCGAGAATAATCTCCAGTCCCGCGAACTGACCTGCTGAAGTCAGGTTTGTAAGAGAGATCAGTACGGCCTGCCAGATCGACAATCCTCCCGCAACTGCCATCATGCCAAAGGTGAAGGATACGGCAAAGTATCCAAGGCCAATGGGAATTCCATCTTTGATTCCCTTTTGAAAAATTTCTCGTTTCATGTTGCTTTTCCTTCCTTTGCTTACTTAATTCGATGAAAACGTTCCTTAATCAAAGACTCTCCTTCCTCCAGTCGTGCCCGAACTTCCGGAGTGTCTCCCAAAATCGACAGGATGGCTTCCGCTTCCTGCTCCGTTCCTCTTCCATGAAGAACTCTGTAGGCACCGGCATCACTTCCCACTGCCAGAAACGCTCCCAGCTCATAGGCACGGCGAAGACTCGTCTCTCCTTTTCTCATAATGTTTTGTATCACATCATCCGAAAATCTTCCACAGTGTTCCAGATTTCGAATCGGCACCAGAGTTGGAACCCACACACAGTCACTTTCCGCAAGCATACAAATCGTCTCTTCATGCATGTAATTTCCATGTTCAATACTGTCCGCTCCTCCGAGAACCGCCCTCTGGACTCCCTGATCTCCGTTCGTATGCACCATCACCGCCATTCCTTCATCATGAGCGATGCGAATCATCTCCCGAACTTCGTCCTGTTCCAGTGGTTCCCCTGTAATCTTTCCCTCATCGCGAAAATCAAGAATCCCCGAAGTCATAATTTTGATAAAATCAGCTCCCTGTGCTTTTGCGCTCAGGACAAGCTGCCTGTATTCTCCAAGATCCAGAAAAGCTTTTCCCACAATCGAGCCATAGTGCCCTTTCTTATGAATGGCAAATATCGGGCTTCGATAGTCAATGCCAAACTCCGGAGCAATCTCCCGGGCCTTCTTCGACACATCAAGAAAATCCCCTCCATCTCTCACAAAGGTGATTCCTCTTTTCTGATACTCTCTAAAGCAGCGTCGAATCACTTCTTCCACCACGTGTTCCCGATGAAGATCCACCGCTTCACGATAATTGATCCCATCCATAATCACATGGGCATGACATTCACCAAACATAACTACGCCTCAAAAAATCCGGAGATTTTCTCTCTTGATGTCTGAACACTTCCCTGCACGAAGAATGGTTTTCCCCCTCCTCGTCCGTTCAGTTCCTGATTCATTCTGCGGGTAAATTCTCTCAAATCTCCATTTTCCAGACCGACGGCATATTTCCATGAGCCATCTCCGTTATCTGAAAATACGGCGCATCGTCCCCCGCAGGTCTTCAAGACAGCATCGCAGAGTTTTCTCACCTGATCCGCTTCCATCTCCTCACGGAAAAGAAGCACATCTCCTTTGCCTTTGTACCGTTCGCTTTCCAATCGATTCAACTCATTCTGCTGCTCGATCAGTTTTCCGCGAAGACGATACAATTCCTCCTGCATTCGCTCCACCGCCTGGGCAGTCTCCTGGGGCTTTGCAGATGTGAGAACAGAAACTTTGTGATTCTGGTTATCCACCATCTTCAAATATTCCTGCACTCGTTTTCCACAAATCATTTCCACACGAACGCCTTCCCGGAATTTTTCCACAGAAAGAATTCGTACCATTCCGATTTCTCCCGTTCTTTTCACATGCGTTCCGCAGCAGGCACAAATATCCGCCTCCGGATATGTGACAATGCGGACATCTCCTGTGAGCTCTTTCTTGCTGCGGTAAGGAATATCGGAAAGTTCCTCCGGGGACGGCCAGGTAATTTCCACCTCACGGTTTTTCCAGATCAGTGCATTCACCTGATCCTCGATTTCCTGAAGCTGCTCCATTGTCAAAACTCCGCTGAAATCAATGGTAATCACATCTTTTCCCATGTGAAAACCCACATTTTCATATCCGTAAGCCTCATGGACAAGTCCACTCACCATATGTTCCCCGGAATGCTGCTGGGTCAGATCGAAGCGATGTTCCCAGTCAATCTTTCCTGTCACAGGCTGCTCTTTCTCAATCGCTTCGCAAACCGTATGCCAGATCTTTCCTTCTCGCTCCTGCACATCCAGAACAATCAGCTCTCTTCCTGTGGATTCTTCCACAAGAATTCCTTTGTCGCAGGGCTGTCCGCCTCCTTCCGGATAAAAAGCCGTCTGATCAAGACAGATTTCGAAGGCATCTCCCCGGGAACAGCATTCTTCAACAATTCCCCGAAAAACAATCTGTTCACTATCTTCATAAAATAATTTCTTTGTTGTACTCATAGATTCTCTCCAACTGCATTTATGGATATTTGTATTGTTATTTGAATTGTTATTCCTTAGTCGGAACTACAGAAACTTCTCCGTAAAAGAGGGTTTTCTCTGTTCCATCCGCTTCTTCCACTACCAGCGTTCCGTCTGAATTAATCGAAAGGGCTTTCGCATCCCGGGAACGTTCTCCATCCAGAATGTGAATCCGATGCCCTGGTATCATGTTGTGCTCCCGGTAAATTTCAGAGACTTCTGTCCTCTGAACTTCTTCCAGAAGATGATCTACAATCGCAGCTCCCAGACGGTTCGGATCGATCTGTTCTCCTTCCGGATTGGTCAGCTCACCGATCTTTTCCTGCAGTTCCACAGGAACCGGCTCCTGAAATTTCAGGTTCAGACCAATTCCGACAATGGCATATTCAATATCGCCGGTCTCAAAATTTGTGATGGCTTCTGTCAAAATCCCGCACACTTTTCTGGAATCCAGATATAGATCGTTCACCCACTTGATAGACAAGTCTACCTTGCAAACATCTCTCACCGCAAGAAATACTGCAGTTGCTGCTGCGGTTGTGAGAATGAGACTCTGCTGCATCGTTGTCTCCGGCCTCAGAATCACACTGAGATAAAGACCACCCTCCGGCGAAAAAAACGTTCGGCCTCTTCGGCCCCGTCCTTCTTTCTGACTTCGCGCAATGACAACGCCTTCTGAATCGATGGTTCCATCCATCAATTCTCTCCTGGCCTGTCGGTTTGTAGAATCCAGCTCATCAAACACCTTCACAGAAATCCCCTGTGTTTTGAGATGCAGTTTGAAAGCTTCTGCAGAAATGGGAGAAAGCCCCGGTGATAATCGATAGCCCCGGTTCTGAGCTGCGTCGATCTCATAACCTTCACCTCTCAGAGCTTTGGCAGCTTTCCAGATTGCAGCTCTTGTGCACTGCAGTTTTTCGGCTGCAGCCTCCCCGGAAATCACTTCTCCTTTGTTCTGTTCCAATAATTCCAGAAACCTGGACTTCACCGTCATTCTCTCACCTCCTGTAATATCAACCCCATCAGAATCCTTTTACGGAATTTTCAGGTCAAACGGATATTCGCAATCCGCTTCACAGCTTGCTTTCGATTTCGTATCTTTCTGATTATAGCACATCCCTTCCCCTTGAGAAACTGAGAATATAAAAAAGAATCCGACTTGAAAGACTGAAAAATCGCCGGACAGATTTTACTCTGCCCAGCGACTTACTTTTTCACTACATATGTAATTCCATTGGCAATCACCACAAATGCTTTCCCGAAGCTTCTTCTGAATAATATGCTCTTCTACCAGTTTGGTAAATTCACGGAATGTCAGCTTCGCATGCTCCGGTAGATCAAGAAATTCAAGCACCTTTCGGTCATACCGTTCTACCTTCTCCCCGGCCTCACAGTCTTTTCCGACTCGATTTGGGCAGGCCTTGCAGATGACGTCTGTCTGTACCGTCAATTGCACTTTCGGATTTTTCAGAAGTGCATCCAGCATGTTTCCCATGTTGACCGTGAAATCACTGCTGTAACCTTTTCCCTCAAAAAAGGCAAGACACATTCCGTGATGAGGCCGAAGTTGTACCGGTTTCTGATTAGAGGTCAACATTGATTGATCCCACAGATTCTGATC
>JAUNAE010000529.1 GCA_030527765.1 Eubacteriales bacterium | reverse complement strand
CAAGAAATTATGCAATCTGAGGGAAATAAGAAGTGTAAGATTGGAGATAGACATGGGTGTTTTAGATAAGTTTTTAGATGCAATTAAAGTGAATGATGATGAGGAACTCCTGGATGATGATCTGATGGATGAAGATGATGATTTCCTGGATGATGATATGGAAGAGAAGCCGAAGAAGAAATTCTTTGAGCGTTTTGCAAAGAAACAGTCAGATGACGAAGAAGGCGGTCTGGATGACTTTTCCTTTAACGAAGAGGATGATATTGACGAGGAGCCTGTGAAAGCAAAACCTGCGTTCCGTTCTGCTCCGAAGTTCGAGTCCAAAGTTGCTCAGAAGCCTGCAAAAGCTGAGAAACCGGCAAGACAGTCTGCGAAGATTACTCCTATGAGAAGCAGCCGCAGAAACTCTTCTTCTGCCAGTGTGGAAGTTTGTGTGATTCGTCCTACATCTATGGAAGACACAAGAGAGATCGCAGATACTCTGATCGATAACTCTACCGTTATTCTGAATCTGGAAGGTATTGATGTGGAGCTTGCTCAGAGAATTATCGATTTCACCCTTGGAGCATGCTATTCTCTGAATGGTACACTTCAGAAGGTATCCAGCTATATCTTTGTCCTTGGACCTTCCAACGTGGATATTACCGGGGATCTTCAGAATATGATCGGCAATTCTGCACCGTCCGTAAGAGCCGGATATTGAGAATGACCGATACAGAGGTTTATGTAGTACTATAATTGACAGACAGGTCCGAAGACCGCGGGTGTTTCAGTGGAGACAGCCGCTCTTCGGGCTTTTTTTGAAAGGGCACGAAATGATTGAGACATTATATGTAAAAAGAGAGGGAGAGTTTTCTTATCCCATTTATTTTCGACAGGACTTTCAGGATCTTTACCAGGCAATGAAAGAGGCAGGATATGAGAATCGCAGAATCTGTATTGTGACAGACACAAACGTTGCACCGTTGTATCTGGATCAGGTGAAGAGGGTACTTGCACCACTGACAGAGCAGCTGTCTTCTTTTGTAATTGAGGCAGGAGAAGAGAACAAGAATCTTCAGACTGTTCAGAAGGTGTACAGACACCTGATTGAACAGGGAATGGATAGAAAAGGAGTTCTTGTGGCCCTTGGAGGCGGTGTTGTAGGGGATATGACCGGATTTACTGCGGCGACATATCTTCGGGGAGTGGACTTTGTGCAGGTTCCCACAACGCTTCTGGCACAGGTTGACAGCAGTGTTGGCGGAAAAACAGGGGTCGATATGGATCAATACAAAAACATGGTTGGAGCTTTTCACCAGCCCCATCTGGTCTATATGAACTTTCAGACGCTGAAGTCCCTTCCGGAGGTGGAGTTTGCCTGTGGAATGGGTGAAGTTGTAAAAACGGGACTGATTTGCGACGGAGCTTTCTTTAGAAATACAGTTGCCGATTACGAAAAAATCCGGGCTTACGACAATACTCTGCTGCCGATGATGGTAAGACGCTGCTGCGAGATCAAGGCAGGAGTTGTTGAAAGAGATCCGAAAGAACAGGGAGAACGTGCTCTTTTGAATCTCGGACATACCATCGGTCATGCCGTGGAGAAATTGATGAATTTTACCCTCCATCACGGTCAGTGTGTCGGTGTAGGACTGGTTGCTGCCGCGGAAATTTCAAAGTCCCGTGGACTTTTGACGGAAGAGGAAAAGGCAGAGATTCTCAGAGGATGCGCACTTTGCGGTCTTCCTCTTTATGTTCAGGGGCTCAAGGCGGAAGAAGTGCTTGCGGCTACAAAGAAAGACAAGAAGATGGATCAGGGCAGAGTGAAATTTATTCTCATGAAGGGAATTGGTGCTTCCTTTGTGGATCATACCGTATCTGAGGAAGAGCTGCTTCAGGGAATTCGGGAGATTTTGCGATGAGTGACAGAAACACTTTGACAGATTCTGCAAAAAAGACGGTATCTCCCGGGAAATTCTGGGGAATCGGACTTCTGTGGGTGATTGTATGGGTGACTCTGGATCAGTGGACAAAATATCTGGCAGAACGATTTTTGAAAGGTACTTCGGGGATTCCCGTTCTTCCGGGATGCTTTGAACTTCAGTATCTGGAAAACCGGGGTGCGGCTTTTGGCATGATGCAGGGGAAAATGCTGTTTTTCTTCCTGATTACGCTGGTGATTCTTCTTCTGCTTTTGTATCTGCTCATAAAGATGCCGCGAAAGAGACATTATCTGTTTCTGAATCGCATCTGTTGTCTTATGATTGCCGGAGCGTTGGGAAATCTGATTGATCGTACTCTCCGAGGGTATGTAGTGGATTTTTTCTATTTTTCTCTCATTGATTTCCCGATCTTTAACGTGGCAGATATTTGTGCTGT
>JAUNAE010000064.1 GCA_030527765.1 Eubacteriales bacterium | reverse complement strand
GGAAAAAGGCGTTACGGATCCGGGGATTCTTCTCCATTTTGCAGAAACAGCGGAGATTTCAAGAGAAAATCTTTCTCTGTTCCAGAAACTGGTACAGTCGGAAGCCTTCACTGCCGCTTATCGAAGAAGTGCAAGAAAACGGATTCTTGCATTTTATGCCGCTCATCCGGACAGTGAGGAACTGGACGAAAACCTGCGCACTCTGGACTATGAGGAGTACGCAAAGGTAGACAAAGGTACCCTTCTTTCCATACTGATTCGCAGAGGATTTTATGAAGAAGCCTTTGAGATTGTGGAAAAATACGGAAATGAGGGACTGAGTGACGGAGAACTTCTGAAACTGGTAAGTCAGAGAATTCAGAAGACAGATATGGAAGAAGAGGAAGAGACACTGGCACTGGCATCGGAAATATATGCCAGAGGATTTTATGATGAAGTCATTCTGCAGTATCTTATGAAATACCGAAACGGTTCCGTGGAGGAACTTCTGAAGATCTGGAAAAGTGCCAGAGGGTTCGATCTGGACACTTATGCCTGGGAAGAGCGGATTCTGGAAGTGCTGATGTTTACCCAGGATTTCCGAAAAGAAGGAGAAGCCGTTCTGGAGCAGTATATGCATCATCTGGGCAAGGACAGAATTGCCGGAGCATATCTGACGCAGATTTCCTATGGCACCTTTGTGCGGGAATATCCAATGTCCCCTTATGTGAAGAAATGTCTTATGAAAGTAGTGAGAGAATCCTGGCCGGTTCCGAAGATCTGCCATATGGCACTGTTTAAGGAACTTGCAAAGGAGAAAGCAGCGGATGAAGAAACCCTTCAAATGGAAAAGCAGCTTTTGAAAGAATGCATGAAAGAAGGATATACTTTCTCCTTTATGAGAAAACTTCCCCAGGAACTCCTGGCACCGTATCAGCTGGATGACAAAGTGTTTGTGGAAATTCACGAGGCTCCGGATGCAAAGGTGACGCTGTTTTATCAGCTGGATCAGGGAATTGGAACTGCAGAGGAGTATCAGAGCGTTCCTATGAACAACTTATACGAAGGAATTTTTGTGCGCCCGTTTACACTGTTTTACGGAGAGTCGCTGAAATACTATTTCGTGATCGAGCATGAGGGAGAAGAGAAGAAGACGAAGGAGAGGGTTCTTTCGATCAATACAACCGAGACGGAGTCCATCAGCAAGTACCAGCAGATTAACAAGATTCTTCTGGCAAGAAAAGAAGGAAATCCGGAAGATGTGAAGGAACGTCTCAGAGAATATCTTCGACATCAACAGTATGTGAATGAATTATTTACAATTGTACGTGAGCCATAAAGAAGGAAACTGACAATGAATGAAATTCGCGATCTGATTGTGGGTCTTGACTTTGGCAGAGAGACTACACAAATTTGTTATTATGATAGAAAAGCCCAGGAACCAAGATCCCTGTCCATGAAAGTGGGATCCAGCCAGTATGAGGCTCCGACCTGTCTGACAAGGAAGGCAGACAAGGGGGAGTTTGTCGTGGGACTGGAAGCAAGATTTTTTGCGGATGAGAAGAACGGGTTGGAAGTCCCGGAACTGTATGAGCTTTGTGGAACGGATCAGCCGATCCTTCTGGGAGATGATGAAGTACTGCCCCACATGCTGGCAGCCGAATTTCTGAAGGGAATGCTTGCATTTCTGGGAGTGATGGATGTGGTGAACAATACAAGCTGCCTCGTAATCACATGTCCGGAATTTAATGCTACCCGGGTGGAAAACTTAAAAAAAGCCTGTAAAGCTCTGGGATTTCCGGAAAACCGATTTCTGATGATTGATTATGGAGAGAGTTTTTATTATTATGCCATGACACAGCATAAGGAACCGCTCTCCAGAAGTGTTGCCTGGTATGATTTCAAAGGAAATAAGGTAAAGTTTCGAAGACTCCTTGTCAACCGGAGAAAAACGCCGCTTCTGGCAATGCTTTCAGCAACAGAGGAGATGATTCTTCCGGAAACACCGGAACTTCGGGACAAAAAGTTCTGTGAGTTCATTGAGAGTACCCTTTCCAAGAAGGAAATGTATTCCAGTGTTCAGCTGACGGGTAACGGTTTTTCCCAGGACTGGGCAAAAGAGGCTGTGAAACTGCTTTGTTTCCAGAAACGAAAAGTTTTTTACGGAAACAATCTCTATGCAAGAGGCGCATGTGCTGCGGGCAAAGAGCGGAAAGAAGACCGAAACTTTAAGAACTATCGATTCCTGAGCGATTCACGGATTCAAAAGGATATCGGGATGGAAATGCAGGTGATGGGATCTCCGACGTATGTTCCGCTGATTGAAGGCGGAAATAACTGGTACGAGTGCAAAAGCAGCTGTGAACTGATTCTTGATCAGACAAGAGATTTGATATTTATTGAAAGCACTCTGGGAGATTCCGAGAAAAAACGTGTCTCTATGCCGCTTCCGGGGCTCCCGGAGAGACCGAATAAAACAACACGTCTGAAACTGGATCTTGAGTTCATTTCTCCGAAAGAATGCACGATCCGTGTAGAAGATCTTGGATTCGGAGAGATGTTTCCTTCCAGCGGGGCGGTCTGGGTTGAAACGTTTGAATGGTAAGGAGGATGTCTCATGGGTAATTATATTTTGTGTCAGACCAGACGGGCATCCGTGCCCTTCTATATAGAAAGTATCAGTACGAATATTTACTCGATTGAGGAATTGTGCTATTTCCTTTCGGGAAATCTGTATCTGATTGACCGGACACTGATTAACAACAGTCTCTGCAACTGGATCGAAAACGAACTCTGGCTTCCGGCTCTGGCAGCAAAGATCCGCCTGCACCTTGGAAAGTTTTCGGATCTGTCCGATGTGTTATATCCCATTTTTAAGGAGATCAATTATCTTTCTTATGAAGAGATGAAGAAACTGAATGAACTTCTGAATCGTATGGATCGCCAGAAACCGGAGGTTCGAAGAAAGGAGAAAGCGGACTGCCTCATGGACAACCAGATGTATGTGCAGGCAATTCGCGAGTACCAGGAACTTCTGAAAGACACGGATCCGGAAAAGACGAAAGAGAATCATCAGATGATCTTTAGAGCCGGGGTATATCACAATCTTGCATGTGCCTATGCAAATCTTTTTCAGATGGAAAAAGCTCAGGAGTGTTTTTATCAGGCATATCTCTCTTCAGGAGATGACAAGGAACTGGTAGATCATCTGCTTGCTCTTAGAACCATTCGAAGTGAGGAAGATTTTGCGGTGCATCTGGAGAAGATTCTTCCGGGAGAGGCAGCAGGACAGAAACTGAAAGATCGTCTGGAATTCATCCAACGTCTTCCGGAACCGGAAACGATGGGGCTCTCCGAAGATGAGCTGATCCGGGAAATTACAAGAGCTTATCACAGAAGTACAGGGTCATGATTCGGAGCAAATGGATATTCGCAATCCGCTTCGCTACTTGCTCATAACCGAATAGCTGCTCCGCAGCTATTCGGTTAAATTATAAGAAGTGGGAAGATCTCCTTCTTGACAGTCTTAGTCCGATATGATACGATGCTTTCATGTGGTAGAGTGTTCACATGGTAAAAAGTTAGTACACTTCAGTGAACATTCGATAATATGGTGAACAAGAAGGAGAATATTATGAAAAAAAGAGTATTTGCTGCTGTACTTGCCGGAATGATGGCAGTGGGGATGATGTCTGCAGTGAACGTGTATGCAGATGTTGAGAATAAAACACTTGTTGTCGGATTCGACGCAGAGTATCCTCCATTTGGATATATGAATGATGAAGGTGAATATGTAGGTTTCGATCTGGATGTTGCTGAGAAGGTTTGTGAAAATCTTGGATTTACTCTTGAGAAGAAACCGATCAACTGGGATTCCAAGGATATGGAACTGAATTCCGGAACCATCGATTGTATCTGGAATGGATTTACAATTAACGGACGTGAGGACGATTACACCTGGTCTCCTGCATATCTGAACAATGAGCAGGTGATGGTAGTCGCAGCTGATTCCGGCATTGAGAGTCTTGCAGATCTTGCAGGAAAGAAAGTTGTTGTACAGGCTGCTTCCGCTGCACTGGATGCCCTGAACAGTGAGGACAATGCAGAATTGACAGCAAGCTTTGCATCTCTTACAGAGAATCCGGATTACAACACTGCATTTATGAATATTGATGCAGGTGCAGAAGATGCAGTTGCAGTTGATATCGGTGTTGCAAAATACCAGCTTGCCCAGCGTGAGGAAGGTAAGTATGTGATCCTTGAGGAGCCGATCCAGAGTGAGCAGTACGGAATCGGATTCAAGAAAGGAAATGAAGAACTGCGAGATATGGTATGGGCTGAAATCCTGAAACTCTATGAAGCAGGTGAGGTTCAGACACTGGCAGAAGAGTACGGCGTAGCAGATATGCTGTGTATTGAAGACGCAGAGTAATAAAAAATAAGCAGAGGGTTCGTGTAATGCGGCCCTCTGTTCTTATGGTATAGGATTTTTTTGCAGGAGGAATCATATGAGTATTACGACAATGCTTGAGCAGTTGGCAAGTGGTATGGGAATCTCCGTGGAGATTTTTCTTGTAACACTTGTTTGTTCCCTTCCCCTGGGACTTCTGATCTGCTTTGGAAGAATGTCAAAATTTGCCCCGCTCCGAGTACTTGTTTCTGCGTATATTTCGATTATGCGAGGAACCCCGCTGATGCTCCAGCTTATGGTAGTTTACTTTGGACCTTACTATCTACTGGGCATTCCCCTTTCTTTTGTACCGAATTACAGCCTTTTGGCAGTATTTATTGGATTTACCATTAACTATGCAGCTTATTTTGCGGAGATCTTTCGCGGGGGCATTGAGTCTATGCCGAAGGGTCAGTATGAAGCGGCTGCCATTCTCGGCTATTCCAAAACACAGACTTTTGTCAGAATCATTCTGCCTCAGGTAATTAAGCGAATTCTGCCTTCTGTTACGAATGAAGTGATTACTCTTGTAAAAGATACATCCCTTGCGTTCGTTGTGGCAGTTGCTGAGATGTTCACAAAGGCAAAACAGATTGCGGCTGCACAGACCACGATGATGCCTTTTGTCATTGCTGCGATTTTCTATTACATCTTTAATCTTGTTGTGGCATTGATTATGAGAAAGATGGAAAAGAATCAGAATTATTATCGTTAATCAGGAAAGGCATGGGATATCATGAGCGAAACATTATTCGAAATGAGACACATCCAGAAATCCTTTGACGGGATGGAAGTGCTGAAGGATATTTCTCTGGAAGTTAAAGCCGGAGAGGTCCTTGGAATCATTGGTCCTTCCGGATCCGGAAAATCCACTCTGCTTCGCTGTGCGACCGGTCTGGAGACACAGGATAAGGGCGAGATTATCAAAAACGGGGATGTGGGACTTGTATTTCAGAACTTTAATCTGTTTCCGCATTTTTCAGTACTGAAGAATATTACAGATGCGCCGATCAAGGTGCAGAAGCGCAACAAAAAGGAAGTTCACAAACAGGCAATGGAACTTCTGGAGAAGATGGGGCTTGCGGACAGAGCGGATGCTTATCCATATCAGCTTTCCGGAGGTCAGCAGCAGAGAGTTTCTATTGCAAGAGCACTTTGCATGAACCCGAAGATTCTGTTTTTTGACGAGCCGACATCTGCACTGGATCCGGAGCTCACGGGAGAGATTCTGAAAGTTATCAAGGATCTGGCGGCAGAACATGTTACTATGGTAATTGTTACCCATGAAATGAGTTTTGCGAGAAAAATTTCCGATCATATCATTTTTATGGATAAAGGAGTTATTGCAGTGGAAGGAACTCCGGAGGAAGTATTTTCTTCCGATCATACGAGAATGCAGGAGTTTCTTGGCAAACTTTCCAGCCAGGATGTCTGAAAACGAGGGAAAACCTAAGTTTGCGGTTGCATTCCAAGGTTGGTTGGTATATAATCTTTGCGGTGTCAGGCGGTTTCTGACCGTTTTCTGACGAGAATTTGTACGATATCAAATAGAAGAAAAATCGAAAGGAACAGGTGAAGGACATGGAAAAAAGAGAACAGCTTTACGAAGGAAAAGCAAAGAAGGTTTTCGCGACAGATGATCCGGATGTAGTAATTGTAAGCTATAAGGATGATGCCACCGCGTTCAATGGTATTAAGAAAGGTACAATCCAGGGAAAGGGTGCCATCAATAACCGTATGACCAACCTTGTATTCCAGAAGTTTGAGGCTGCCGGAATTCCGACCCATTTCATCGAAGAATTAAGTGATAGAGAAACTGCAGTAAAGAAAGTGGACATCGTTCCGCTTGAGGTTATTATCCGCAACGTTGCAGCAGGAAGCTTCTCCAAACGTATGGGCGTTGAAGAGGGAAGAGAGCTGCTTTGCCCGATTCTTGAGTTCAGCTACAAGAATGACGATCTCGGCGATCCATTTATCAACGATGATTATGCACTTGCTCTTGGCCTTGCAACCAAGGAGGAGATCGACCAGATCCGTTCCTATACTCTGAAAGTAAATGAGATCATGAAAGAGTACTTCCTGAATGCAGGAATGAAACTCATCGACTTCAAAATTGAGTTTGGCCGCTTCCATGGACAGATCGTTCTTGCAGATGAGGTATCTCCGGATACCTGCCGTCTCTGGGATGTAAACACCAATGAGAAACTTGACAAAGACCGTTTCAGACGCGATCTTGGCAATGTTGAGGAAGCTTATGTAGAAGTTTTCCATCGTCTTGGCCTTGACTGATCAGCACAAAATCTAGGAGTGATAAAATGAGTACAGACAGATATGTGAGCCCTTTATCAGAGCGTTATGCCAGCAAAGAAATGCAGTATATATTTTCTCCTGACATGAAATTCCGTACCTGGAGAAAACTTTGGATTGCACTTGCAGAGACCGAGAAGGAACTGGGACTTCCGATTACCCAGGAACAGATCGATGAGCTGAAAGAGCATGCAGAAGAGATCAATTATGATGTAGCAAAGGCCCGTGAGGCAGAGGTACGTCATGATGTTATGTCCCATGTGTACGCTTACGGTGTACAGTGCCCGAAAGCAAAGGGAATTATCCATCTGGGTGCTACATCCTGCTATGTAGGTGACAATACGGATGTGATTGTTATGCGTGAGGCGCTGAAGCTTGTGCAGAAGAAGCTTGTCAGCGTCATTGCAGAGCTTGCTGATTTCGCAGACAAATACAAAGATCAGCCTACACTGGCTTTTACACATTTCCAGCCTGCACAGCCGACAACCGTTGGTAAGAGAGCGACTCTCTGGACTCAGGAATTCATGATGGATCTTGAGGATCTGGAGTATGTTATGGGAACTCTGAAACTTCTCGGCTCCAAAGGAACCACCGGTACTCAGGCAAGCTTTCTTGAACTCTTTGACGGAGATCAGGAGACCATCGACCGCATCGATCCGATGATCGCAGAGAAGATGGGCTTTGAGGCATGTTATCCGGTTTCCGGTCAGACCTATTCCCGCAAGGTAGATACCCGTGTTCTGAACATCCTTGCAGGTATCGCAGCAAGTGCCCACAAGATGTCCAATGACATTCGTCTTCTTCAGCATCTGAAAGAAGTTGAGGAGCCGTTTGAAAAATCTCAGATCGGTTCTTCCGCAATGGCATATAAGAGAAATCCAATGAGAAGTGAGCGCATTGCGTCTCTTTCCAGATACGTTATGGTAGATGCACTGAATCCTGCCATTACCTCTGCAACCCAGTGGTTTGAGAGAACTCTGGATGACTCTGCAAACAAGCGTCTCAGCGTTCCGGAGGGATTCCTTGCCATTGATGGTATTCTGGATCTCTGCCTGAATGTCGTAGACGGTCTGGTTGTTTATCCGAAGGTTATTGAGAAACATATGCTTTCTGAGCTTCCATTCATGGCAACAGAAAACATTATGATGGATGCAGTAAAAGCAGGTGGTGACCGTCAGGAACTTCATGAGAGAATCCGCGAGCTTTCTATGGAAGCTGGACGTAATGTGAAGGTTCTTGGACAGGATAACAATCTTCTGGAGCTGATTGCAGCAGATCCTGCCTTCAACCTGACTCTTAGTGATCTTCAAAAATCTATGGAACCGAAGAAATATGTGGGAAGAGCGAAAGAGCAGACCGAGCGCTTTGTAGCAGAAGTTGTGAAGCCGGTACTGGATTCCCATAAAGATATGCTGGGACTGAAATCCCAGATCAATGTATAACACAAGCAATCACACGAGGAGGAAGTGTAATGGTAAAAGCAGTAGTTGGTGCGAACTGGGGAGATGAAGGAAAAGGTAAAATTACCGATATGCTCTCCAAAGAAGCAGATATTATTGTAAGATTCCAGGGAGGTGCCAATGCAGGACACACCATCGTCAATGACTATGGAAAATTCGCATTACATACCCTTCCATCCGGCGTATTTTACGATCATACAACAAGCATTATTGGTAATGGAGTTGCTCTGAATGTTCCGGTATTCTTTAAAGAGTACAATGAAGTCGTTTCCAGAGGCGTTCCGGCACCGAAGATTTTGATTTCCAACAGAGCACAGATGGTAATGCCGTACCACATTCTTTTTGATCAGTATGAGGAAGAAAGACTTGCAGGCAAGTCCTTTGGATCTACAAAGTCCGGTATTGCACCATTCTACTCTGACAAATACGCAAAAATCGGTTTCCAGGTAAGTGAGCTCTTTGATGAGACAGCACTTCGTGAGAAACTGGAGCGTGTTGTTGAAACTAAGAACATCCTTCTGAAACATCTCTATCACAAACCGGAGCTGGATGTAGAAGAACTGTTCCAGGAACTGATGAAGTATCGTGATATGGTTGCACCATATGTGTGTGACGTATCCAAATACCTGTGGGATGCTCTGCAGGAAGGCAAAGAGGTTCTTCTCGAGGGTCAGCTTGGTTCTCTGAAGGATCCGGATCACGGAATTTATCCGATGGTAACATCTTCCTCCACACTGGCAGCTTATGGCGCAATCGGTGCAGGAATTCCACCATACGAAATCAAGAAAATTATCACTGTATGCAAAGCGTACTCCAGCGCAGTAGGTGCGGGTGCATTTGTTTCCGAAATCTTCGGAGAAGAGGCAGATGAACTGAGAAGACGCGGCGGAGACGGCGGTGAGTACGGTGCAACGACAGGTCGTCCGAGAAGAATGGGATGGTTCGACTGTGTTGCTTCCAAATACGGATGCCGTATTCAGGGTACCACCGATGTTGCCTTTACCGTTCTTGATGTACTTGGCTATCTGGATGAGATTCCGGTATGTGTAGGATACGAGATTGACGGAAAAGTTACGACAGATTTCCCAACCACTACAGAGCTTGAAAAAGCGAAACCGGTACTTGAAACTCTTCCGGGATGGAAATGCGATATCCGCGGTATCAAGAATTACGAAGAGCTTCCGGAAAACTGCCGTAAATACATCGAATTCATTGAGAAACAGATCGGATTCCCGATCACTATGATTTCCAATGGACCGGGACGTAACGATATTATCTATCGTGAAAAATAATAGAGACTGTTGTTATTGGGGCTGCCGAATCTTTTTTTCGGCAGCCTTGTTTGGTCAATCGGATTCGTGCAATCCGCTTCCGCTATTTGCGAGACCAAATAGCTGCTCAGCAGCTTATATCAGTTAAATGAGGTTTAATATGAAGAATAATACGAAAAAAGTGATGGCAATTCTCGGAGTTGTTTTGCTTCTTGTGATTTTCTGCCTTCCAATGGTATTTGCCTTTGGAAACGGAGAGACAGGGCAGACGCTGTTTCGGGTGTCTGTCGGTCTTGTTATTACAGTTCCGGTTCTTGCCTATGTGTGTATGATGGTGTACCAGAGCTGGAAAAAACGAAATCCTTCTACAGAGCGTGCCATCAAAAATGTGGTTTTTGATGTGGGAATGGTATTGATAGATTTCCACTGGAGAGAGCATCTGGATTCCTTTGGTTACTCCGAAAAGACGAAGGATGCGGTGGCAAAAGCTATTTTCAAAAGCGAAATGTGGAATGAGCGGGACAAAGGAGAACATGAGGAAGCCTACTATGTGGATCGTTTCGTGGAAAATGCGCCGGAGTATGAGAAAGAAATCCGTGAAGTCATGGAAAATGTGGATCGTGCAATCGTTCCTTTTGATTATTCTGAAACCTGGGTTCGTTACTTGAAGGAACAGGGATACAATCTGTACATTCTTTCCAATCTCAGCCATTTTATGAAAAACCGCACGAAAGATCGTCTTCCGTTTTTGAAATACATGGATGGATGCCTTTTTTCCTGTGACGTGAATGTAATCAAACCGGATCCGAAGATTTACCGGATTCTTCTTGACAGATATCAATTGAAGCCGGAGGAAACGGTTTTCTTCGATGATCGGGAAGACAACTGTGAGGCTGCAAGAAAAGAAGGTATTCACGGCATTGTGTTCCGAAATCTGAAGGAAGCCGATGCGGCTTTTCAAAAGCTTCTGTAACCAAATCTTGTACTTTGCAAAAAAAGATGATATAATGTTTCAATCATGAAATTTTGAAAAGAGGAATTAATAATGAGTGACAAGACAATTTTAGAGCAGTGGCGTGCCATTGCATACGATCAGACTGCTGATCGCGGACAGCTTCAGAGATTCTGGGCAAATTATTTTAATATTGAGAAGAATATTTATGAGCAGCTTCTTGAGACTCCGGATGAGCCTGTGTCCGGTACTGTTAAAGAACTCGCTGAGAAATATGGTCAGGAAGTTCTGACAATGGTTGGATTCCTGGATGGTATCAATGACAGCCTGAAGGTTCCGAACCCGATTGAGACAATGGATGAGGATACCAAAGTAAATCTGGCATTTGACAAAGAAGCTCTGTACAAGAACATGGTAGATGCAAAAGCAGACTGGCTGTACAATCTGCCGCAGTGGAAGAACATCTTCTCTGAGGAGAAGCTTCATGAGCTGTATCTTGAGCAGAAGAAATCCGGCACCATTGTGAAACCACACAAAGTTGGCCGTAACGATCCGTGTCCATGCGGAAGCGGCAAAAAATACAAACATTGCTGCGGAAGATAAGTAGTGATATCTGATATCTACGGCTGCAAATTTCACATCCAGAACAGAATGTGGAATTTGCAGCCGTTCTTTTGATTTATTGCAAAAAAGGAGAATGAGGATATGATTGTTTTCCTGGGATTGGGAATCTTCTGTATAGCATACTGGCTTCTCATATGCAGATATGCGGGAGTTACCGCGGATTTTGCATGGATCTGGCCGGTTTTCGGCCTTCTGTGTGTGGGACTTTGGAGACAGACACAAAAAGATCCCGGGATATTCCAAACGCTCCCTGTCTGGCTTAAAATAAGCAGTGTGATCGCTGCTCTAATTTTTTTCTGTTTTGCCTTGTTCCTTCTGGTGGTGATTCTGCGGGGTATGGTAAAGAAGGGTGAGAAGAATCTGACGTATGTGATTGTTCTTGGTGCACAGGTGAGAGGAAAAAAACCATCCAGAGCTCTCGTGAAAAGACTTGTGAGGGCAGAGGAATATGCCTGGAAGAATCAGGACACCATATTCATCTTGTCGGGAGGTAAAGGAAGCGGGGAGGACATCACGGAAGCCCGGTGTATGGAAGAATGGATGCTTGAGAGAGGAATTCCCAAAGAGCGGCTGATTCTGGAAGAAGATTCCACCAGTACACTGGAAAATCTTAAGTTTTCCCATGAATTAACCGGATGCAGAGAGGTACCTACAGGAATTCTGTCCAATGATTTTCATGTGAGTAGAGCCCTGTATCTTGCAAAAATATCCGGTTACAAAAAAGTATACGGGATCCCCGCGAAGGGAGATCCCGTCATGGAACTGCATTATATTGTAAGAGAAATGTTTGCCTTTATTAAGGCATGGCTTAAGAAGCCGGATCAGCTGAAATAAAGGGATTTGATCTGCTCCACAGGCATGTCTGCACCGGTCCAGAGACGAAAGGCTTCTGCTCCCTGATAGAGAAGCATATACATTCCGTTAAATACAGAACAGCCGGCTTCTCTGGCTTCTCTCAGAAGGCGGGTCTCTCTTGGATTATAAATGACGTCTGAGACGATAAGCTCCGGGCGGAACAGAGAGGGATCCTTGATGATGGTTCCGTCAATATTCGGAGCCATTCCAACAGAAGTGGCATTGATGAGCATGGCACTTTCTGCAATAGCATCTTTGAGTTCTTCTGTATGATCATTATCGTGAAGAACCACTTCACAGGTGAGGGTTTGCTTGATCTCGTCGGCAAGTCGAAGAGTACGGCTCCAGAAACGGCTGGTCGGGCGGGCGAAAAGATGAATTTTCTTTACTCCGTCCAGAGCGGCCTGAGCGCAGATCGCGGTGGCTGCACCGCCGGCTCCCATAAGTGTGATGGTCTTGCCGATGATATTGTGTCCCGCATCTTTTACGGCCATCATATAGCCGATTCCATCCGTATTGAAGCCGATCATTCGGTTCTCTTCCACAACAACCGTATTGACGGCACCGATGAGTCTGGCTGCAGGAGAGAGCTCGTCAAGAAACTCTACAATTTTGTTTTTGTTGGGCATTGTGAGATTGAATCCGCGGATATTGCAGGTACGAAGTCCTTCCACAGCCGATTGAAGCATATTTTCCTTCACATCAAAACAAAGATATACGTAGTCGAGACCGAGAAGCCGGAAAGATTCATTGTGCATCAAAGGAGAGATGCTGTGTGAAACAGGGCTTCCCAGGAGGGCAGTCAGTTGTGTTGTGCCGGTAATTTGATTCATGTAGCTACCTCCATAAGTATGATAAAATATATGTTTGTATCGCGAAGCAAGCTGCTTCGCAAGTAGCGAACTCACGCGCGAATCTTCTTGCGAGATTCGCATTTATAATCCTCAAACTGTAAGTTACGAGTTATTTTAGAGTAGAAAAAAGGAGATGTCAAGAAATGACGAAAA
>JAUNAE010000528.1 GCA_030527765.1 Eubacteriales bacterium | reverse complement strand
ATCACTGATCTCTATGAGATGAGAGACAATATAAAAGAAATGGTTGGTGAATATCGTGGCAGTCATTAAACACATTGCAATTAAAAATTCCAACTACGCTGCTGCTTATGATTATCTGACTACCAAGCATGACGAATTTACCGGGAAACCTATTCTGGATGAGAACGGAAGATATATTCCAAGAGATTCTTATTTCATTGATGGCATCAACTGTACGCCGGGATCTTTTTCTGAGAAGTGCGAAGAAACCAATGCTCATTTCAAGAAAAATACTGACAGGAAAGAAATCAAAGCACATCACTACATCATCAGCTTTGATCCTCGTGACCGTGACGAAAACGGCTTAACTCCGCAGCGCGCTCAGGAACTCGGAATGGCATTTGCAGCCAACTATTTTCCGGGACACCAGGTGCTTGTCTGTACCCATCCGGATGGTCACGGCAACGCAGGCAACATTCACATTCATATCGTGCTAAACAGTGTCCGAGCTTATGATGTGGATCGCAAGGACTTTATGGAGAGACCTGGTGATTCTGTTGCAGGAAACAAGCATCATGTCACAAAGGATTTCCTTGAATTCCTTAAAGAGCAGACCATGGAAATGTGTCAGCACGAGAATCTAAATCAGGTTGATCTTCTTGCTCCTGCAAAGGTCCGAATTACGGACCGCGAGTACTGGGCGCAACGCCGTGGGCAACATGAGATGGACGAACAGGCAGCCATCTCCGGCAAACCCAAAACGAAGTATCAGACGCAGAACATGATTCTCAGGAACCAGATCATGGAAACCATGAAGGACAGTCATTCCTTCGATGAATTCATGCAAAAACTTCTTGCCAATTATGGAATCGTTATTCAGGAGAGCCGTGGCCAGATCAGCTATCATCTTCCGGATCGTACAAAACCCATCAGAGGCAAAACACTGGGTACAGACTTCGAAAGGACTGCAATACTCCGCTTCTTTTCAATTGGCTACCGCATTACACCCGACAAGAGTATAAGGGAGGTAACAGATCTTTCTCAGAACGTCAAAGCACAAAGCAGTCCTAGGTATGCCTTTGCAATCAAGAAGGAAAATCTTAAGCAGGAAGCAAAGTCAGTTGCCTATCTTCTGGAGCACGGTCTTTCTCCTGATGAAATGGAAAGTCGCTATACATTTGCATCAGAGGATTTTCATTCTCAGGCTGCAACACTGAAGGAACTGGAAGCTAAGATTAAAGAGAAGAAATCGATACAGCATGCACTGAACGATTACTACCGAACCAAGGCGTTGTACAAAGAATATATGGATGCAAAGGACAAGAAACGTTTTCGCGAGACTCACCCAGAGCTCATGGTTTATGATGCTGCAGTGAAGGAGCTGCGAGCCCATTACGGGAAAGCAAGGTTTCCTTCCAGAAAGCAGGTATCCGAAGAGCTGCAGGCTCTCATTTCTGAGAAGAACGGTGTATACGAACGGTACTGTGTTGCCCGTGATCATTACAGAGAGATGCAGGCAGTACGAACTAATTATTATGTTCTCCAAGGGCAAGAGCGCCCAGCAGAACCAGAACACGATCAGACACAGAACAGAACATAAAAAAGTCCCGGGCGTGGAATGCCAGTCTCTGGCATTCCAAACCCGGGGCTTCATTATTTTATTTTTCTTTTTCGAGATTGCATGCAATTATCTGCTGAAGTTTTGCGTTGTTGAATTGTGGAAGCGCCTCTAGCGTTCCATCAAATAAAGCCTCATACACTTTTTTGTCAGATCTCAATTGGTATTTATCCAAAGACTTGATAATCGTAGAACCTAATGGAGATTTCAACATAAAACTAATCTCATCATTTCTGAGTAAATCATCCTTCAACAATCTAGATTCGTGAGTCGTAATAATCAACTGAGTATTACGGCTTTCTGCCATCTGAAGAAATAACATGATGATTTTTGTTGTCATCGCCGGATGCAGGCATCGATCAATCTCATCAATTACGTAAATGCTATCATTTGAGACTTTGAAAAGAATTTCGATCAGATCAAGCAGACGAGCCGTGCCGTCAGATTCTTCATTAAGATTAAAATAAATGTTTTTAGCTTCGTGCTCAAACTCGATTGTTTTGATAGAAACCCGATCAGTCTCATCAATCTCAAAGGTATAGAACTCCTTTATTGCTCTCGCCATGATGGAAGGCGTCGCTTTCTTACCTTCCTTCTTCATTTGTGCGTTTACCTTTTCTAAATCGGCAATGATATCGTTGTATAAATCTTCGGGAATTTTGCTCTTTACCACTTCTTGAGGAACTTCAACAATACGCAAATTTTGTATTCCTGTTCCCAACGCATTCAGAATATCAGCGATCCTGTTTTCCAGCATATCAATTCTCTGAATAAG
>JAUNAE010000527.1 GCA_030527765.1 Eubacteriales bacterium | reverse complement strand
GAGCCGCTCCTGCATACGTTTCGCTATCTCCTTATTTCTGGTCTCACACTGCGCCAGGTAGAGGCATGTGCCGTCTTCCTTAACTGCGGCAAGACCAATGTTGGTTCTTCCAGGATCCACGCCAAGTACTACTGGCTGCGTCTCCTTTGTTCCTGGTTCGTACTGAAGGCGAATGGTAAAGGATAGTCTTTGAACCACCTTTGCCCGGCCGTCCTTTAATGCATGGCGTACCCAGCGATACCTTTTTGTCGGCATCAGCGGGTTTCCGCCTGCATCCTGTACATAAACATAATCGTTATGTTCCATCTTGTTCTCCTTAAATGATGTAATCCAGAGTCCCCCGGAGGAAACTCTGTAATGCGCCATAGCCTTCGCAGATCTTTAACCAGTGCCCGACGCTTGGCATCACGCGGGGTGAACGATCTGTGATTTGCTTCCGGTTTCCCGAAAGCATTGGCTCTGCTCAACTGAATAATAGCAGCTAAAAAGGATATCTCCTTCGTCCCTGCTTTTATCAAGCCCCGACCTCAAACGCCGTTAGGCGTTAGGTGGGGGTCAGTTGACACATCAGGTTGTTCACCGTGATCGAACCATTGCCAAATGCATTCTGCACAAAAACCATTGTGTAATACGCCGCAAAGTCACCATGCATTGTATATACCACATCCTGCAGTATGTTCTTGTTCATCTCCAAATCACAAATCTGTACCTGAAGCTTTTTCTTGGCTTCCTCGTAATTCGCAATTTCCATAATGCTCTCCTTTCCCGAGCTTTCACCCTGTCACAATCCGCCATAAATAGAAGCCTCCATCACTAAAAAGGATGATTGCTTCTCGCTGCATAGAGCACTGGAACAGAGGTTCGTTCACCCCTTCTTCCAGTCTCTCAGCATACTCTTCTCTCATCCAGCTTTCTGCTTCTTTGACAGAAGGAAAATCTTTGGAATTCACCACGTTTCCCTCCTCAAATACATAGCATGTAGCTGGTGTGTCGGCTTTCTTGTGCTCGATGGCACGTTTCTCCAGATCCTCCTCGTACCAGTACTGATCTCCCTTAGAGACATGTTCCAGATACGACGATGTAATCTGCAGCGCACCAATGTCATCCGCCTCAAACAGAGTTTCTGCTTTAGCGTAGGCTTCTTCCGGTGAGTCCGCCTCTACTGTGTAGTAGGCTCGACCATCCTGTAGATAATACACAGTGTTATCATCTCGGGTAAGCCCTGTACACTCCACAACACCTATGTTGGCATCGTGATCAAGTTCCACATAGCCTTCGACGACGAAGGCAACTTCATATTGTTGCATTTCTTCTCCTTTCCAAATAGCAAAACGCCGCTAACTCTCTCTGAGTAACGACGTTTCCTTTTTGTGTGTTCAGTTGTGTTTACCAACCCTGATCAGGATCGGATTTGCTCGCCTTCGCCTCCTCGTATCGCATCGGCTTTGATGTGATTTTGATAGGATACGGCAAGTATTCGTTTTGCTCGTCGTAGCAGGCAATGTCTATGCCGATTTCCCGCAAGCGGCCATCGGTACACTCGCCTGTTTCTTTGAATGATATCAAACGGCGAATTTTGCGTTGATATCGCTCAAGTGCCTTTTGATACCACTCTTCGTCTTGGTAACTAGCACGTTCCGGCTTGATCAGCATCTCTTCTGTGAGATGTTCACGGTTCCAAATGACAACCAGCTCGTACACATCGTACGGTTTGCTGCCGAAATGACCGTAGCCATCGTAACACGTTTCCAGTATCCATTCACCATATTCTTTCTGAAAAGGCGGTGGAACCAAAAGATAGCTGTTCCTGACTAAATCGTCTTTCATGGCCTTTCCAGTATCGCTGTAGAGCCAACTAAACTGACCCATAGGGCCTCCTTTCTTCCCGTAGTGACCGGGGCATTGTCTCTGCACACACGCAGAGATCGTCCTTTTGCTTAGAGGTGGATTGCAGCACAAAATATACCGCCGTCACACCTTGTTTTCGCCTTTCGGCGAGTTGCTTTTTTTCTTTTTTTTTCTCCTTTCTTTATCATTTTTCTTGGTACATCTATATTATTGCATTTCTAACGCAAAAACGCTCATCTTCCCGCACAAAATAATACCACCGCCTCATGCGAAGCGATGGTATGTGTTTTCTAAATCCAGGATCAGGATATCATGCGTGGTTTCGCGCCATTTTGTCTAAGGGTTGAGCTGACCGTTTGGATCGCTGATGTTCTCCGCATCGGTGATACGGAAAAATTCGGTCATATACTTGAACGGAAACGGATACACTGTCAGCTGATCGCTGCGAACAAAATCTACGCCAAGCAGCGGCAGCATCTCCTCAAATCGGATTTTCGCGTCCTTCCAGCTCTGGATCTGTCTTATATTCG
>JAUNAE010000526.1 GCA_030527765.1 Eubacteriales bacterium | reverse complement strand
TAGAAGAGATGTGCACACAGCTTCGCTACGATGCGGAGGCAGTGGAGCGTTTGGGAATTCCACAGTATAACTGGTGGAATGAAGGACTTCATGGTGTTGCAAGAGCCGGTGTGGCAACTGTTTTTCCACAGGCAATCGGACTGGCTGCAAGTTTTGATGAAGAAACACTTCAAAATGTCGCCGATGTTGTTTCAACAGAAGCAAGAGCAAAATACAATGCTTACCAGAGCGAAGGCGATGAAGGAATTTACAAAGGGCTGACATTGTGGTCACCAAATGTAAATATTTTCCGCGATCCTCGCTGGGGACGAGGACAGGAAACGTACGGAGAAGATCCGTATCTGACAAGTCGTCTCGGTGTGGCATTTGTGAAGGGATTGCAGGGAGACAAGGATGTATTAAAGACAGCGGCGTGTGCGAAACATTTTGCGGTGCACTCAGGACCTGAGGCGGTACGCCATCATTTTAATGCGGTAACAAGTCAGAAGGATTTAAGAGAAACCTATCTGCCGGCATTTGAAGCCTGTGTAAAAGAAGCAGATGTGGAAGCAGTCATGGGTGCATACAATCGTACCAATGGTGAACCATGCTGTGCACATACACAGCTGATGGAGGAAATCCTTAGAGATGAATGGGAATTCCAGGGCCATTATGTGTCAGACTGCTGGGCAATTCGTGATTTCCATGAATCACACATGGTTACAAACAATCCGAGAGAGTCCGTTGCACTGGCATTGTCAAAGGGGTGTGACGTAAACTGCGGATCCACTTATCTGTGCCTGCTTCAGGCATATAAAGAAAAGAAAATTATGAAAAAACAGATTGAAACAGCGGCGATTCGTTTATTTACTACCAGATATCTGCTGGGTATGTTTGATGGATCTGAATTTGATGAGATTCCATTTAGTGTTGTGGAACAGAAGAGTCATCTCGATTATGCGAGAAAGGTCGCTGCGAAAACAATGGTACTTTTGAAAAATGACGGAATTTTGCCATTGCAAAAAGAGAAACTGAAATCAATTGCTGTGATCGGACCGAATGCAAACAGCCGTGTGGCTTTGGCTGGTAACTATCACGGAACTGCTTCCAGATATTGGACAGCTTCAGAAGGAATCATGGATGCTGTCAAGGATGATGACATTCGAGTATATTATGCAGATGGATGCCATTTATACAAAGATCGTACAGAACATTTGGCTGTTCCGGATGATCGAATTGCAGAAGCGGTACACATCGCAAAAATTTCAGATGTTGTTGTTCTTTGTGTGGGACTCGATGAAACACTTGAAGGTGAAGAAGGCGATACAGGAAACAGCTATGCATCAGGCGATAAACCGGATCTGCTTCTGCCGCAGAGCCAGAGAAATCTGATCGCAGCACTGGAAAAAGCAGGAACTCCGATTATCCTTTTGAACATGACCGGATCCGCCATGGACCTTTCTTTTGCCAGAGACAGCAAAGCATTTGGTGCAGTGATTCAGGCATGGTATCCGGGAGCACAGGGCGGTCTGGCAATTGCGGATGTATTGTTTGGAAAAACATCTCCTTCCGGAAAACTTCCTGTGACATTCTATGAATCCGTTGAGGATCTGCCGGCGTTTGAAGATTACTCTATGAAAGGCAGAACCTATCGCTATATGACAACAAAGGCTCAGTATCCATTCGGATATGGTTTGACATATTCGAAAGTAGAAGTTACCAAAGCAGAATTTGTAAATGAAGAGGAGATAAAAACTGCTCTTAGAACAAATGAAAACCTGGAGAATGACTGGTTTGAAATGCAGGTAACGCTGAAAAATACCGGAACTGCAGACGTAGATGAAGTTGCACAGATCTATATCAAAAATTTGGATTCAGAATTTGCAGTAACAAATTATAGTCTCTGTGGTATCAAACGTGAGACATTGAAAGCCGGAGAAGAAAAGAACGTAATCGTGAAAATACCGGGAAAAGCGTTCTTTGTATACAACGAAGAAGGAAAAAGAATACTGGATTCCGGACGCTTCCGTTTCTATGCCGGTATCTGTCAGCCGGATGAAGTCAGTGTTGGATTGACAGGCGTAAAACCAATAGAGATGGAATTGACAATTTAAGTAAAAACGAATTGGCTCAGCAGAATGATTTTGGAAAAGTAATAGAATAAAAAATAAGACATGTATGGCTTGATAGATTGAGAACTATCAAAGCATACATGTCTTTTCTTTTCTTGTTTAGAAATCTGCAATTCATAGAATCTGGTCAGCCTAAATGGTATAAACGAGGATTCCAATCATAATAATCAGATTTCCGATAATGCGTCCTTTTGTGAATTTTTCTTTGAGTATGAAGTAAGAGAGCAGCATGACAAACAGATAACTGCAGGTATCAATGACTGCACCGTATTTCA
>JAUNAE010000525.1 GCA_030527765.1 Eubacteriales bacterium | reverse complement strand
GGAAGCATTTCAGGGAAAAGCGAATAATCTGTAGAAATAATACCCTCAAATTTTCTGAGGTTTTCGAAACTCATTTCCGGATGATTCCAGAATTTTTCGAATAGTGCATCATCAATGAAGAAATCAATCCAATGATTTTCTGGATGAGCTACTCCCTTTCGTTCATTAAAACTAATTACGTCATGGGGAAGTGCTTGTGTTGCTTCCAACTGTGGTAACCGATATTTCCCAACAAGGTTGGCATCATGCCAATAATATAATTTGAAAATATCATACTTTCTTACATTTGTTTTAAGCATTTATATGCTCCTTTCTGTCCAAACAAAGGACAATGTAAAATTGTCAATTGACATTTCGTACAAAATGCCAATTGTAGGAACTGAAAGGATATGCTACACTCTTAATTGTCTAGAAGAAGGATGTAGCACATCCGAAAGTGAAACGTATTTTAACTGTTGGAACAGTTATGAATACGTTTTATTTTTACCCTCAATAGAACCACCTCCTTTCATTTTAGTGAGCAACGTGTATCGGCAAAACCTTTAGATACATGATATTTGTCTATTAGCATCCTTGGTACCATACCGTAACTTTCTTTGTATGGAATCATCACCTCGCCACACAAGGCTTTTGCTTGCCACTCAACACTTCGATAAGCTGGAATATCACCATTATCAAAGCTTCTTGTTGCGATAGGTGTGTATCCAATCAAAAACAGAAATACGTGACATATCTCGTGACAAATAAATCCGAGATACGCACCAATATTTTTTTCGTAGGCTCCATTGTAGATAGCTTCTTTTATTTCTATCGTCCAACCTCCGAACTCATTCTGTCTACATTGAGCCATGGTCTTTTTAGGGAGCATGTGATCTGGTACCACAATGTAATTGCAATTCGGAAATACATCGGGAAGAAGATCCAGGCACTCTAGCACAGGAAAAGCACCCCCTGATGCGACCCCAAACAATTTACGAAGTACTTTTGAAAGCTTGCGCAGATCCTTTCTGCTAATTGGTTTTGTCATGTAATCCAAGGTTATTCCTCGCCTCCCTTATTATTGAGCAATTCGATAATCTTCTCAGCTGTTTCGTCATCCATATCGTCAAAGGAACGTGCAAATTTAAGTACAGCTCTGCGTTTTGCTAATCCTGCATCTCCGATTGGAATCTTATACTGAGTCTTTGACTCCTCTATTGCATCCTTAAGTTTTTCTTTTTCTTCTTTGGTCAAACCATAAATTGATGCAATTTTTTCATTCCATTCCTTTGGGACATTTTTTTTGCCATTTTCTACAGCAGAAAGATATGGAACAGATGTCCCCAGTTTTTTTGCCATATCCCCCATTAATTCATGATATTTGATTCGCAATATTCGAACAAATTCTCCGAATGGTGTGTAAGCCATAACTATTCCTCCTTTACTTATCAAGAAAACAAAGAAACTTGTTCTCGATATTAAGGATATCACACTTTTCTATATTGTCAATAATTAAATTATCCTAAAATAGGTTAATTAAAAGATGGAATAAAAAGGCAATGAAACGATCCATTACCTTTTTTGTACAAAATTCATGTAAAACTAAAATATGTTTGACAGGGGCACCCAGTGATTGTCTGCCATATCATGAGCGAATTCTGTATTGTTGATATAAAGATGATTATCCTTATCTCGGACAAAACCCCAGTGAAGAGAATACTCTGCAGCATAGTCCTTGAAAGCATTGAATTTGTTTTCGATTTGGATATCAATGTTCTTATCCTTGCCTTTTGACTCTCCACCCTTGGTTTCGATAACCCAAACAGTGCCATCCTTCTTCATAATGATATAATCGGCATAGAATAGCCACTGCCTCCGAAATCCGTCTCTGTATACGATGGAGAAGTATTGCTGGCCAGTATCACCATTCTTGTACACCCATTCGATATCATCTCGGCTTTCACAATACTGCTCAAACAGCATTTCTGACGTGCTGCGAACAAGGCTTGTAACATATCCAGAAGTATAATCATGGTAGGCATTCGTCAGGTACTCCACCTCGTCCTTTACACCGGGATCGTACTTATAGAAATCCTGTTCCGGGATGCGGAAAATTGACTTCTTCGGATTAAGCGGAAGCGTCCTCTGTGAATACATATCCGCAGTTACTTCCCGGAATTCTTGCTTGAGCCTGTGTTCATTGTTGATGATAAACGCATAGAATTCTGCTGTATCCAGTAACAGGAGCTTCTTATAGGAAGAACCACCTCTACGGAATAGACGCTCCAATATTGTCTTGACCTTGGCCGTCTGCATGCCGATGGTGCTCTTAATAGCATCCACAGAGTGGAGCAACTCAATACCATGCTTGTGGGTATTGACACGCTTGCGAGTGGTGTAATAGGTGGTGC
>JAUNAE010000524.1 GCA_030527765.1 Eubacteriales bacterium | reverse complement strand
GTTTATCACGGGTATCCAGCTGCATAAAATATCTTGCATACTCACTAAGCAGATATTCCTGATTCGTTCGTTGCCCATCCTGGATAATATAATCTGCTGTAATGTTTAGCTCCTGGCATATTGCGCCGAGTACTTCGAAGGAAGGTCTCTTGTTTCCATTTTCAATTCTCTGAATTTGTTCTCTGGTAACCTGACATACCACCGCAAGATCAACTTGAGTAATGCCTTTTTCTTCTCTTCTCTGCCTGATACGAGATCCTATTTGCCTCGTAAGGTTATCATCGCGTTGCATCTCGTATCACCTCCATCCTCTACGAATATCCCTATCGATATTGTAGTAAATTCGGAGGTTCCCCTGTCGGCACCGACAGGTTGCAAAGTGACTTGCTAGGTCTCTTTCGTGGTGAGTTTTTCTTTGAATGTGACCCATCGGGTACATACTCTGTAGGTACAGCCTTCGTTAGCTGCGCAAAGATTTTGCGTTTGCTAACATTTGTTTCTTCTCCTTCAATTACGAATTATAGTCAGAACTGAGTTCTCAGTTATCTTACTTTCAAAAGCTCTGCGAATATTCTTATTTTTCAACATCTCCGGTCCAGTCGATAATCCCACCGAACTCCACGATATTGGTGTATCCAATTGCGGCTAATTTTTCCGCAGCCTGCCTGCTTCGATTTCCGCTCCTGCAGTAGACATAGATTGTCTGCTCCAGATCCGGAAGCTCTTCCAGCATTTCCGTATGAATGCTCTCATTTGGAATATTGATTGCTCCGGGTATGTGCCCCGCCCCATATTCATCCGCTCTTCTGACATCGACGATCGTAAGGTCCTCTTCGGATGACGCAAACAGTTCCTTCGCTTGCTCCATGGTAATCTGCGAATAAGCTGACGGCGTATATACCATGCCGTCTTTATCTAGCGGATAGCTGAAAAACTTGAAATATACAACTACTGCAGCAATAGCAAGCAGCACAATGAATACTGCAATCCCCATAATCTTTAATCCTGTTCTCTTCATGGTTATTCCTTTAATACATGTGTTCCTCTATGGAGCCGTCTTCCTTCACATCCATGAAGCACTCCGAAAATTCATCGCTGTCCATAATCTGCAATACGCGATGCATCCCGACGGCAAGTTCCTTCTGCTCATATTCCTGTCTGGAAATCCAGTAGACCTTTCCTTCCTCAGAGCTTTTCAGTTCCCCTTCGAACTGATCTGCACGGTACAGATAGCCCACATTATGAAATCCATCTCTGTACCAGTGATAGATTCCCTTCAGTACCGGATTCTTAATCAGAAGACCAGTTTCTTCTTGTATCTCCCGAACAACTGCATCATGGAACGTCTCTCCGGGTTCTACATGACCGCCCGGAAATGTTGTGCCAGTGTAAGTGCTGTTCGCCTTATCCAGTGCCAGCACCTCATCACCACGACAGATCATGCACATATTCATGAAGATAACCTTATCCGGCGGATGTTTCCGGACGGTATCTTCCTTGCGGATTCTCTCGCAGATCTTTGCACGTTTGCCCGAGTATCTGCTATCAATTTCCCCGTAAGGTATCCAGATATCCGCAGCTTCAATTCGGTCATAAACAGCCGCAATTACAGCATTATCTGTCTTAGCTGTAGGAAATTTACCGGTCTTCTCATAAAAAGCACGAGTCTCCTCATACATCCACTGTGCAATTTTGTCTTTCTGTTTTTGTTTCAGATGGTTGTAGCTCTTATTGGTTTGAAGGAGCTTATTACCAACTTTTACATGATTCTTCATATTTTTTTATCCTGTATATTGAAGTCAGCGATGCTATAAATAATCATCGTCCAATCCAAGAAACAGCTCTCCGTCAATGTCTGCAATCTCATCAATGGGAATCTTAGTTCCGTCCATCAGGGTAATGATACGCTGATAAAGATCTATCTTCTTAACCGGAGCAGAATGGGTCGTGTACTCGCCACCGGTCTTCTTCTGATCCGGAACGAAGTAGGTGAACTCAATTTCAGGATGTTCTGGCAGAGCCTCTTGTATCAGGTTCAGCTTTCTGCTCAGCTTCTCCTTGGTCTCCTCATCCAGCTCCATACGATCGGCCGTCAGACGGGCTGTTTCCTTCACTGCATCATCGTATCCGGTGAGTGCTGCAAAAGGCGAGAACTGCGCCGCACGACTCCATGCCGACATCGGCTTCCTCGTTTTGGAAACCTGATGGGGAAGATTGATAATATGGTCAAATCGATGGATTTCATCATTATTCGACACCGTATGTCACCTCCTCTCGGCAAACTGGAATTTTTTAACTTAGTCGTATGGTCACTCAAACCAATATGACTATATCTTTCGAAGAAACTCTTCCGTGATTAGGAAACCGCTGCATTCTCCAATTACGGAATCAAC
>JAUNAE010000063.1 GCA_030527765.1 Eubacteriales bacterium | reverse complement strand
CGTCGTAAGAAAAAATCTGAAGCCGCAAGAAAACGTAAATATAATTAATTGTGCGCTAAAATCCCTGACTTTATAGTCAGGGATTTTTAAATATCACAGGAAAAGAATGATGCGTAGGAAAAAGAATAAATTTTTTAAACACAGTTTGATTCTTGGTTTTCTGAGAAGAGTCATAAAACTGTTATTTAATAAGATATTTTATGTAGCAGTCGCTGTATTGCTTCAGGCCGGCTGGCTGCTGCTTTTATATATACGACTGCTGCAGTACTCCAGTTATATTGCCTGGACTGTGCGGTTTCTGGCAGTGATTCTGGTACTTGCAATTGTCAATAAGAAGATCAATCCTTCATATAAGATGGCCTGGACGATTCTGATACTGGCGAGTCCGGTGTTTGGAGTGTTAATCTATCTCTTGTTTGGCGAATCACGAGTAGCCAAGAAGATGGAGCGCCGTTTTGAAGAGATTCAGAAGGAACTGGATCAGTACATGAAGGAAGATCCCGAGATGATCGAGGATCTGAAAGAGCAGAAAGAAATTGCCGTTCAGTCCCGTTACATTCGTGACTATGCGGGATTTCCGGTTCACACAAATACAAAAGCGCAGTATTTTCAGGTGGGAGATGATATGTTCCCTGTGCTTGTGAAGCATCTGGAAGAAGCGCAGCATTACATTTTTATTGAATATTTTATTATTAATGACGGAGTGATGTGGGAGACCATTCTCCGTATTCTGGAAAAGAAGGCAGCCCAGGGTGTGGACGTTCGTCTGATTTATGATGGATTTGGCTGCTATACGTCCCTTCCATCCAAATATCAGCAGCGCCTCAAAGAGAAAAATATTAAAAGCGTGGTCTTTAATCCGGTACGTCCGATTCTGAATATTATTCAGAACAACCGGGATCACAGAAAACTTTGTATTATTGACGGATATATCGGGTTTACCGGTGGAATCAACCTGTCTGATGAGTATATTAATGCCAAGGAACGGTTCGGCCACTGGAAAGATACGGCCGTCATGCTCTACGGTGATGCGGTATGGAATATGACTGCGATGTTTCTGACTATGTGGAGAGTTGTCTCCGGGGAAGAATCAGAAGACTACAGTAAGTATCTGCCCCATGCATATCATCCGGAGGCTTTTCAGGGAGAAGGGTACATTCAGCCCTTCGGAGATTCTCCTCTGGATCATGAAACCGTGGGTGAGAATGTGTATTTGAATATCCTCGGCCATGCCAGAGAATATGTCTATATTTGTACTCCTTATCTGATTATTGACAATGAAATGATGACGGCTCTTTGTCTTGCGGCTAAGAACGGCGTGGATGTTCGAATTATGACGCCGGGAATACCGGATAAAAAGATGGTATTTCTCCTGACTCAGTCCTATTATGAACAGCTGATTGAGAATGGGGTCAAAATATACGAGTATCAGCCGGGCTTCCTTCACTCCAAGAGCTTTGTATGCGACGATCAGCTGGCGGTTGTTGGAACCATTAACCTGGATTATCGCAGTCTTTATCTGCATTTTGAAGATGGGGCCTGGATCTATAAGAACCCGGTTGTTATGGATATTAAGAAGGATTTCATAGAGACACTGGATCGATGCAAGGAAATTGATCTGACTTTCTGCAGAAAACGAAATATCATTATCCGGATCATCCAGAATATTCTGAGACTGGTCGCACCAATGCTTTGAGAGGACGATTATGAATCTATTCAGAGTCAAAGAGTATTATTTTCATAACAAAAAAATTCCTTCGGGCAAGAAGCTTCGTTTTTGCCTTGTCTCAGATCTCCATGGATTGGAACACGGAGCAAAGAACGGAGAACTGGTTCAAAAACTCCGCCAAATTGCCCCGGATGCCATTTTGATCCCAGGTGATATGGTGATCCGCAAAGATCCAAAAACCTGTCCGAGAGCTCTTGCGGCTCTTAGACAGATGGAAAAGATTGCTCCGGTATTTTATTCTCCGGGAAATCATGAGACACTTATGGGCCTTAAGGAAGAGACGGAAGCTGTCTATGAGAAATATGTGAGACGGGTAAGAGGATGCGGAATTTATTATCTTCAGAATGAATCCATGGAGACAGAGATTTCAGGAGTAAAGGTTACATTTCATGGACTGGAACTTCCGGCGGTGTATTACAAGAAGCCTTTTTCTCCCACAGTCAGGGAGAAAAATATGAGAACGTTTCTCGGGGAATGCCAAAAGGAGAGTCTACAGATTCTTCTTGCTCACAATCCAAGGTTTATGGATACGTATTTTTCCTGGGGAGCAGATCTTACTGTATCCGGCCATTATCATGGAGGAATTCTGAGACTTGGTCAACATATGGGAGCTTTGAGTCCCCAGTTTCATCCCTTTCCAAAGTACTGCTGCGGAGATTTCAGAAACGGGGAACAGGCGGCACTTGTCAGTGCCGGATTGGGAGAACATACCCTTCCTGTTCGGATACACAATCCGAGAGAACTTCTCGTGATTACTCTTGGCAATCAGAAGAATCTGCCGGAACACAAAGGAGAACTGCATGGCTATTGAAATTGAACTTCAGGTTTTTGAAGGTCCGCTGGATCTTCTTCTTCACCTGATCGAAAAAAATAAAATAGACATTTTTGATATTCCGATTGTCGAGATTACCGATCAGTACATGGAATATCTCCATGGGATGGATCAGGAGGATCTGTCTGTTATGAGTGAATTTCTTGTAATGGCAGCTACCCTTCTTGATATCAAATGCCGAATGCTTCTTCCGAGGGAGACCAATGAAGAGGGAGAAGAAGAGGATCCGCGAGATGAACTTGTACAGAAACTTCTGGAGTACAAGCTCTATAAGTTTATGTCTTATGAGTTGAAAGATCGCATGGAAGACTCTCAGGGAGTTTTCTACAAAAAAGCAACGATCCCGAAAGAGGTTCTTCAGTATCGGGAACCGGTGGATCCTCAGGAACTTTTGAAGGATCTTACTCTTCAGAAGCTGAATGATATTTTCAAATCGGTTATGCGGCGGCAGGAGGATAAGACGGACCCGATTCGAAGCCGGTTCGGAAGGATTGAGAAGGAGGAAGTCAGTCTTTCGGATAAAATGCTGCAGATGAGGGAATTTGCTCTTCATCATCGCAGATTTTCTTTTCGGGATCTTCTGACAGCCCAGAGTTCCAGAACACAGAAGGTTGTGACATTTCTGTCGATTCTGGAGTTGATGAAAATGGGACATATTCATGTGGATCAGGAATCGCTTGGAGGAGAGATTCACATTGAGGTACTGGATGATCCGGGCGAGTGGAAGAATCTTACAGAGTTTGCAGATGAATAAACAAGATACAGGGGTGGAACTATGACTACAGAAGGCGCAATTGAAGCGATTCTTTTTTCCATGGGAGATTCCGTGGAGCTTTCGGACATCGCCGGTGCAATCGATATGGATCCTGAAGAGACGAGAAAGGTTCTAAAAAATATGATGGAAACGTATCGGGCAGAAGACCGCGGCGTTCAGATTATTGAGCTGGATCAATCTTATCAGATGTGCACCAAGAAGGAATACTTTGATATTCTCGTACGAATTGCCATGCGTCCGAAGAAACCGAGTCTTACGGATGTCATGATGGAAACTCTTTCCATCATTGCGTATAAACAGCCGATCACCAAAATTGAAATCGAGAAGATTCGCGGAGTGAAGTGTGATCATGCGGTAAATAAGCTTGTGGAATACGATCTCGTGAAAGAACTCGGTCGACTGGATGTTCCCGGCAGACCGATTTTGTTCGGAACTACGGAAGAGTTTCTGCGATGTTTTGGGGTGCAGGCACTGGATGAACTTCCTATGCCGAATCCTGTGCAGATTGAGGATTTCAAAGCAGAGGCGGAAGAGGAGATTCAGCTGAGACTGGATATCTGATAAAGTCAATTAGAAAGGAAGCGGACTTCAAGGTCCGCTTTCGTTGGGAGATGAGAAAAATGCCTACAACATACACACACGATTTATATGGAAAATTAATATACCGGCAGCTGCCGAAAGAGATGAAAACACGTATCCGTGCCCATGGAGATCTTTTCAGAATTGGTCTTCACGGTCCGGATATTCTTTTTTATTACATGGTATCCAAAAATCCGGTCAGTCAGTACGGTGTCAAAATGCATAAAAGAGATGCGGCGGATTTTTTTGAACAGGGCATGAGAAAGGCGCGGGAGACAGGGGATGAAGAACTGTATGCATATATGATTGGGTTCGGATGTCACTATCTTCTGGATTCTGAACTGCATCCCCATGTGAATGAACTTCACATGAGAAAAATCGTCAGCCATACCGCGGTGGAGAAGGAACTGGATCGGACGCTGATGATTGAGACGGGCAGAAACCCCTACATCTATCGTCCTTCCGATGCGGTGAAAGTGACCTGGCATTATGCAGAGGTAATTCACCGGGCGATTCCGGAAGTTTGTACAATGAATATTTACCTTTCTCTTCATATGATGAAACTTCTTACGAACCGCATGGTATGTAATGACAGAGGAAGAAAGCGAAGAGTGGTAGAGGGTGTTTTGACACGAATGCCGATCAGGGAAGGGAAAGATTTGTCCCAGCATTTTATGGCGGAGCATCCGGAGGCGGGATCGGAAAAAGCGGTGAGAATGCTGAAGAGAAGATTTCGGCGTTCCCTTCATCTGGCACCGGAATATCTGCAGGAACTGGATGCCTTGTATCGGTCGGAGGCTCTGCTTTGTGACCGGTGGCATTGCACTTATAATGGATGATTTTTCTGGCTGCGGTGGCTCTAAGGTTCTTTATGTACAGTGCAAAATCTGCGAATCAGAGGAGAATCCGGGGTTGTGAATTTTTTAATTAACAGTTGAAATTTCATATGAAATTAGTTAATATAAGTTTGATTGTAGTTTTTTTTAGTTAGTATGGTGCGTAGTGTTTTTCTTTCGCAAATATGAGGTTAGAAACAGCTGCAATTGGATTTTTATGGTTATCCGTAGTTCTCGGAAGAACATTCAGAACCTCTGAGAATTACGCTAATACATTATTATCACAAATGGAGGGCATATAATAATGAGTAATGCAACAAAAAGCGCAGCGGCAGCAAGAATTGAATCCTTGCTTGACGCGAACAGTTTTGTTGAAATTGGTCAGGCAGTCACTGCAAGATCTACAGATTTCAACTTAGCTGCTACCAAAGCACCTTCCGACGGAGTTGTCACAGGATATGGTGTGATTGACGACAAACTGGTTTATGTATACAGCCAGGATGCTTCTGTTCTGAACGGAACCATCGGCGAAATGCATGCAAAGAAGATCATCAGACTCTATGACATGGCTATGAAAATGGGTGCTCCGGTTATCGGACTTGTGGACTGTGCCGGTATGCGTCTTCAGGAAGCAACAGATGCAATGGAAGCTTTCGGAGAGATCTATCTCAAAGCGACTCTGGCATCCGGGCTGATTCCTCAGATTACAGGTGTATTCGGAACCTGCGGTGGAAGCATGGCTGTTCTGTCTGCACTTTCTGATTTCACATTCGTAGAATCCAAAAAAGGTAAAGTATTCGTTAATACACCAAACGCACTGGAAGGAAACACCGACGCAAAATGCGATACCGCATCTCCGGAGTTCCAGAGCAAAGAGACCGGCTTCATTGACAGAGTTGCTTCTGAGGAAGAAATTCTTGCAGGCATCCGTGAGCTCGTTTCCCTGCTTCCATCTAACTGCGATGAAGACGGTGAGTATGGGGAATGCACCGACGATCTGAACCGCGTATGCGAGGATCTGGATGCATGCACAGAGGATACTGTACTTGCTCTTGAGAGAATTGCTGATGATGGTGTATTCTTTGAGACAAAAGCAAACTATGCAAAAGATATGGTAACCGGATTTATCCGCCTGAATGGAACAACTGTTGGAGCTGTTGCAAACCGTTCTGCAGTTTATGACGAGGAAGGCAAGAAGGCAGAAGAGTTCGACGGAAGCATTTCTGCAAGAGGTGCTAAGAAAGCAGCTGCATTTGTTAAATTCTGTGACGCTTTCGAGATCCCGGTTCTGACTCTTACCAATGCAACCGGATTCAAGGCAACTGTATGTACTGAAAAGAACATTGCCGTAAGTGCTGCACAGCTTGTTGCTGCATTTGCAGATGCAACCGTTCCGAAGGTAAATGTCATCATCGGCAAAGCATACGGTAACGCATACATGGTTATGAACAGCAAAGCAACCGGCGCTGATGTTGTATATGCATGGGAGAATGCAGAGATTGCTACAATGGAAGCTTCTCTTGCAGCAAAAGTTATGAACGCAGATGCAGATGCAAAGACTCTGCGTGAGAAGGCTGCTGAGTATCAGGAACTTCAGTCTAACGTAAATTCTGCAGCTGCAAGAGGATATGTTGATACCGTCATTGCTCCGGCAGATACCCGTAAATATGTTATCGGTGCATTTGAAATGCTTATCACCAAGAGAGAAGATCGTCCGGCTAAAAAACATGGAACTGTCTAAGTGAGGTGAAGCATATGAAATTAAGAATGAATAAAATCACTTCTCTTTGTGCAGTTGTATTTGCGGCAGCAACTCTGACTGCAGGAGTACCGGCTATGGTTTACGGAACAGAGAACACAGAAGAAACTGTGGAAGCTGTTGAGACCGTAGAAGAAACTGCAGAAGAGACTACAGAAGCAGAGACATCTGCGAAAGAGGAAGAGACCATCGAGGAAATGGCAGAAGAGGATGCAGAGGCCGCTGAAGAAACAGAGGCTGCAGCAGAGGAAACTCCGAGTCAAGAGGAACAGATGCAGGCATATGCCAAACAGCTGGTTCAGAGTCTGACAGAATCCCTGATTGTCATGTCAGATGAAGATATCGAGAACTACAAACAGAGTACCGATGCATTTACCGTAGAAGCAGTGACTGCATGGCAGAATGCTAAGAAAGACCTGGGAGACCGTGTGACATCTGAAAATGCAGAGGATGCGATTCAGATCACTCAGGAAGAAGGTTCTTTCGTTGGAACCTATCCGGTAGATTTCGAAAAGGCAGATGCAGAGTTTGTATACACATTTGACCAGAACTTGACTCCGGTTTCTGCAAGAGTGGATGTGAATATTCCGCTTTCCACCACACTGAAGAATGCAGGTCTGAACACTCTCATGGGTGTAGGCATTGTATTTTGTGTGCTTCTGTTTTTGAGCTTTTTGATTTCTCTCTTCAAATACATTCCGGATCCGGAAAAGAAGAAAATGGAAGAAGCCAAAAAAGCCGCAGCAGAGAAGAAAGCTGCAGCTGCTGCTGCTCCTGTTGTAGAAGAGGAAGAGTATGCGAATGATGAGGAACTGGTTGCGGTAATTATGGCAGCCATCGCAGCATCTGAAGGAACAAGCACAGATGGATTCGTTGTTCGTTCCATTCGCAAAGCAAGACGTGCAAGATAATCTATTGCTATTAGGAGGATTTAATAATGAAAAGCTATACAATTACCGTAAATGGTACCGCATATGATGTAACTGTAGAAGAGAACGGAAGCGTATCCGCACCGGCAGCAGCACCGAAGGCAGCTCCTAAGGCAGCAGCTCCTGCAGCAGGTGCAGGCGCAGTCGCAATCACCGCAGCTGTACCTGGAAAAGTATTCAAAATCGCTGCACCGGTTGGAACTGCAGTAAAGAAAGGTGATTCCGTTATTATTCTCGAGTCCATGAAGATGGAAATCCCGGTAGTTGCTCCAGAGGATGGAACTATCGCAAGCATCGACGTTGCCGAGGGTGCAGCAGTTGAAAACGGAGATACCCTTGCAACAATGAACTAACTCAGGAGGTAGACAGATGTCTTATATTACTGATACATTGTCCAACCTGCTTCACCAGACTGCCTTCTTCAATCTTACCTGGGGCAACTATGTGATGATCGTTGTGGCATGTGTATTCTTATATCTGGCGATCAGACATGGATTTGAACCGCTTCTTCTGGTTCCGATTGCCTTTGGTATGCTGCTTGTTAATATTTATCCGGACATCATTGCATCTCCGGAAAAAATGTCCAACGGTGTTGGCGGTCTGTTCCACTATTTCTATATTCTGGATGAGTGGAGTATTCTTCCGTCCCTGATTTTCATGGGTGTTGGTGCGATGACTGACTTCGGTCCTCTGATCGCGAACCCGATCAGTTTCCTTCTGGGAGCTGCTGCACAGCTTGGTATTTACATGGCATATTTCATGGCTATTTTCCTTGGATTCAATGGAAAAGCTGCTGCTGCAATTTCCATCATCGGTGGAGCTGACGGCCCGACTTCCATTTTCCTTGCAGGTAAACTTGGACAGACAACCCTTATGGGACCGATCGCAGTTGCTGCATATTCCTACATGTCTCTTGTACCGATTATTCAGCCTCCGATCATGAAAGCGTTCACAACTGAGGAAGAGCGCAAGATCAAGATGGGTCAGCTTCGTCCGGTAAGCAAACTGGAGAAGATCCTTTTCCCGATCGTTATCACAATCGTTGTTTGTATGCTTCTTCCGACAACCGCTCCACTGGTAGGTATGCTGATGCTCGGTAACCTGTTCCGTGAGTCCGGTGTTGTTAAACAGCTGACAGAGACTGCTTCTAATGCAATGATGTACATCGTAGTTATCCTTCTTGGTACTTCTGTAGGTGCATCCACAAGTGCAGAGGCATTCCTGAATGTAGCGACTCTGAAAATCGTTGTTCTTGGTCTTGTTGCTTTCGCAGTTGGTACCTTCGGCGGTGTCATGCTTGGTAAGCTGATGTGTAAGCTTTCCGGCGGCAAGATTAATCCGCTCATTGGTTCTGCAGGTGTATCTGCCGTGCCGATGGCAGCCCGTGTTTCCCAGAAGGTTGGTGCTGAGGCCGATCCTACCAACTTCCTTCTGATGCATGCAATGGGTCCGAACGTTGCCGGTGTTATCGGTACAGCGGTTGCTGCCGGTACTTTCATGGCAATCTTTGGTGTTTGATTCGTTCCCTGAACTGAAAAAAAGGAGAATATTTCATTATGGCAGAAATTGAAAAAAAACCGGTTAAAATTGTGGAGACCATTCTCCGTGATGCTCATCAGTCTCTGATTGCAACTCGTATGAGCACAGAAGAGATGCTTCCAATTGTTGAAAAACTTGATCAGGTTGGATACCACGCAGTTGAGTGCTGGGGTGGAGCAACCTTCGATGCTTCCCTTCGTTTCCTCAAAGAAGATCCATGGGAAAGACTTCGTAAACTTCGTGATGGATTCAAGAATACAAAACTTCAGATGCTGTTCCGTGGACAGAACATCCTTGGATATCGTCCATATGCTGATGATGTTGTAGAGTACTTCGTTCAGAAATCCGTAGCAAACGGTATTGACATCATCCGTATTTTCGACTGTATGAACGACCTGAGAAACCTTCAGACAGCAGTCAGCGCTGCAAACAAAGAGAAGGCTCATGCACAGGTAGCTCTTTCCTACACTCTTGGTGATGCGTACACCATGGAGTACTGGACAAAAATGGCTAAAGAGATCGAGAACATGGGTGCAGATTCCATCTGTATCAAAGATATGGCAGGTCTTCTTCTTCCATACAAAGCAACAGAGCTTGTAAAAGCACTGAAAGAGACTGTCAGCATCCCGATCGACCTTCATACCCATTACACCTCCGGTGTTGCTTCCATGACTTACATGAAGGCAGTTGAGGCAGGTGTGGATATCATTGATACTGCAATGTCTCCATTTGCTCTGGGTACATCCCAGCCGGCAACTGAGGTTATGGTTGAGACCTTCAAGGGAACTCCATATGATACAGGATTTGATCAGAAACTCCTGGCTGAGATCGCTGATTACTTCCGTCCAATGAGAGACAACGCTCTTGATACCGGTCTTATGAATCCGAAGAACCTTGGTGTTAACATCAAGACTCTTCTGTATCAGGTACCGGGCGGTATGCTCAGTAACCTGACTTCTCAGCTGAAAGAACAGCATGCTGAGGACAAATTCTATGAAGTACTTGAGGAGGTTCCGCGCGTTCGTAAAGATCTCGGTGAGCCGCCGCTTGTTACTCCGTCTTCCCAGATCGTTGGTACTCAGGCTGTATTCAACGTACTTATGGGCGAGCGTTATAAGATGGTTACCAAGGAGACAAAAGATGTTCTGACCGGTAAATACGGTAAGACTGCAAAACCTTTTGATCCGGAAGTTCAGAAGAAGTGCGTAGGCGATGCTGAGGTTATGACCTGCCGTCCTGCAGACCTTCTTGAGAACGAGCTTGACAAACTTGAGGGTGAGATGGCACAGTACAAAGAGCAGGATGAGGATGTTCTGTCCTACGCACTGTTCCCGCAGGTTGCTACTGACTTCTTCAAATATCGTCAGGCACAGGAAACAAAAGTGGATGAGAATGCTGCAGACAAAAAGAATGGAGCATATCCTCTCTAATTTATGACAAAATTTCAGGATAAAGGAGTCTGCAGTGCAGACTCCTTTTCTTAACACGGGGAGTTATCATGAGCAAAGTGCTGATTGTAGGCGGCGGTGCTGCCGGTATGATGGCTGCGGTTCACGCGGCGGAAAAAGGTCATGAAGTACACTTGTACGACAAAAATGAAAAGCTTGGAAAGAAGCTGTATATTACCGGAAAGGGCAGATGCAATGTCACAAACAACTGTGAGACAGAAGAGCTCTTTCGCGCAGTGATGTCGAATCCGAAGTTTTTATATAGTGCTTTTTATACCTGGAACAGCCAGGACGTCATGGAGTTTTTTGAACAGTCCGGAGTCTCTCTGAAAACAGAGAGAGGAAATCGTGTATTTCCTGTTTCAGACCATTCTTCGGATATTATCCGCGCCCTTGAGAGACGCATGCGGGATGGGGGAGTTCAGGTGCATTTAAGAACCCGGATCCTGGATCTTATTACAGAAGAACTGGAAGATTCCGGAGAAAAGAATGCTCCAAAGAGACGAGTGACAGGTATTATTCTGGGAGATGGAGAACAGGTGACCGGAGATGCGGTCATTCTTGCTACGGGAGGAATGTCCTATCAGACGACAGGATCCACAGGAGACGGCTACCGCATGGCAGAGGAATGCGGTCACAGGATTGTCTCTCCGGAACCGTCTCTTGTACCCCTCGTAACGAAGGAAGAGTACATTCCGAGACTTCAGGGATTATCTCTTAAGAATGTGACTCTGACGATTAAGAGAGGCAAAAAAACATTATATCAAGATTTCGGAGAAATGATGTTCACCCACTTCGGAATTACCGGTCCCCTAGTGCTTTCTGCAAGTGCAGTGATCGGAAAAGAACTTTCCAAGGGAGAACTGAGCGGATATCTTGATCTGAAACCGGCACTTACCATGGAACAGCTGGATGCCAGAATTCTGAGAGAGTTTGGGGATGCTCCGAATAAACAGTTCAAAAATGTCATCGGGGTGCTGTTTCCTTCTTCTTTGACACCGGTGATGCTGGAACTTGGCGGAATTCAAGGGGATAAAAAAATTCATGAGATTACAAGAGAAGAGAGAATTCACTTCGAAGAGCTTGTGAAAGCATTTCCTTTTACCATTACGGGAAAAGGAGAATTCAAAGAGGCTATTATTACAAAAGGCGGTGTGAATGTAAAACAGGTTCAGCCGGGCACAATGGAGTCTAAACTTGTGAAAGACTTGTATATCATTGGTGAGGTGCTGGATCTGGATGCGGTTACCGGAGGATTCAATCTTCAGATTGCATGGTCTACCGCATATCTTTGTGCGATGAGCCTTGGAGAAAATTAAAAAAAGGAGACAAACACGATGGGATATAATATTGCGATTGATGGTCCGGCAGGAGCCGGCAAAAGTACCATTGCAAAGGAAGTGGCGAAGGCACTTTCCTACATTTATGTAGATACCGGTGCAATGTACCGGGCAATGGCTTATTTTCTTATTAAAAATCAGGTACAAAAAGAAGATACTCAGAAAATTGAAGAACTCTGTACGGAGGCGGAGATCACCATTGTATACGAGAATGGAGAGCAGATTGTTCTTCTGAACGGGGAAAATGTGAATGCATATCTGAGAACGGAAGAAGTCAGTGAAATGGCATCTGTGAGTTCGGCAAATGCAAAGGTGCGCGCGCAGCTTCTTCAGCTTCAGAGAACTCTTGCAGAAAAAAACAATGTGGTAATGGATGGAAGAGATATCGGCACAACCATTCTTCCAAACGCTCAGGTAAAAATCTATCTCACTGCCAGTGCAGATACAAGGGCAAAGAGAAGATATGATGAGATGACAGAAAAAGGTGTCGCTGTAAGCTATGAAGAAATCCGTCAGGACATCATTGAAAGAGACGAGAGAGACATGAACCGTGAGGTTTCTCCTCTTCGCCAGGCTGAGGATGCGGTGTATCTGGATTCTTCAGAAATGAACATCGAAGAAGTCAAAGAGAATATTCTCAAAATCGTACGGAAACGAATTTAAAAAGGGATTATATTTATGAAAGTTAAAACAGCAGAGACAGCAGGCTTCTGTTTTGGAGTGAAGAGAGCCGTAGATAGGGTTTATGATCTGATTGAACAGGGAGTAGGACCGATCTATACTCTCGGCCCGATTATTCACAATGAAGTGGTTGTAAATGAACTTGCGGAAAAAGGAGTTCATGCCATTGAAGAAAAAGATCTGGATGGACTGGATCGCGGGGTGGTTGTTCTGAGATCCCATGGAGTTGGAAAAGAAGTGTATGATCGTCTGGATAGACAACATCTGGAATATGTGGATGTCACATGTCCGTTTGTTCTCAAGATTCATCGCATTGTGAAAGAAGAGAGCGAGAAGGGAAATTATGTAATTATCATAGGAGACCGGAATCATCCGGAGGTGCAGGGGATCTGCGGATGGTGTCAGGGACCTTACAGTGTTATCAACAATTACGAGGAGGCAGAGAGATTTGTCCTTCCGGAAGGCAAAAAAGCAGTGATTGTTTCTCAAACTACATTTAATTACAACAAATTTCAAGAATTAGTTGAAATTCTCACAGAAAAGAGGTATGATAATACTGTTTTAAATATTTTTAATATTTTGAACACTATT
>JAUNAE010000523.1 GCA_030527765.1 Eubacteriales bacterium | reverse complement strand
GCATTTCCCATGTCGGTGCCGACGATGATCCGGGAAGGATAGAGGTTATCATACAGTGCCTTGGACTCACGCAAAAATTCCGGGCTAAACAGGATGTTGTTGCAGTGATATTTTGCCCGGAAATTCGCAGTAAAACCAACGGGGATCGTTGATTTGATGACCATGATGGCATTCGGATTCACACGCATTACCTGCTGGATCACGGATTCCACAGCAGAGGTATCGAAGAAGTTCTTCCGGCTGTCATAGTTGGTGGGAGCGGCGATAACCACGAAGTCTGCATCTTTATAAGCAGCCTCCGCATCCATGGTGGCGGTTAGGTCCAGTTCTTTTTCAGCTAAGTATGTTTCAATATATTCATCCCGGATCGGAGATTTTCGGTTATTGATCAATTCCACTTTTTCCGGGATGATGTCCACTGCGGTCACATGATTATGTTGGGCCAAAAGAACAGAGATGGACAAGCCAACATATCCGGTACCGGCAACAGCGATTTTCATAATAATATCACCTTTAAATCTGATAGAATTCTTTATACCATTGAGCAAAGTTCCGCAGGCCTTCCCGCAGGGAGGTCGCAGGCTTGAAACCAAAGTCCCGCTCCAAGGCTGAGGTATCTGCATACGTTACAGGCACATCGCCAGGCTGCATGGGAACCAGCTCTTTGTGGGCATCAAAATCATAGTCTTCGGGAAGTACGCCTGCTGCAATTAGTTCTTGCTGCAGAATGTCTACAAATTCCAGAAGGTTCTCCGGCTGGTTATTTCCAATATTGTAGACAGCGTAGGGGGGGATAGGCAGGCCATCCTCGCCGGTAATCTTTTCAGGAGCGCCTTGCATGATGCGCATGACACCTTCTACGATATCATCCACATAGGTAAAATCCCGGAGACAGTTGCCAAAGTTGAAGATTTGAATCTTCTCGCCCTTGCGCAGCTTGTTGGTAAAACCGAAATAAGCCATATCTGGCCGGCCGGCAGGACCATATACAGTGAAGAAGCGCAGGCCGGTGGAAGGAATGTTGTAGAGCTTTGCGTATGCATGGGCGAAAAGCTCATTGGACTTCTTGGTGGCAGCATAGAGAGATACAGGGTTATCCACCTTGTCTTCCGTGCTGTAAGGGATCTTCTTGTTGGATCCATAGACGGAAGAGGAAGAAGCATATACCAGATGTTCTACGGGGTAATGCCTGCAGGCCTCCAAAATATTATAGAATCCGAGGATGTTGCTTTCTATGTATGCATCCGGATTGGTAATGGAATACCGGACGCCAGCCTGAGCGGCCAGATTCACTACGATATCGGGATGGTACGCCTCAAAAATTCCATCAATAAGAGCTTTGTCTGCAATGCTGCCCTTTACGAATTTCCATTCTGAGAGAGGATTCCCGGCAACAGTTTTTTCAATCTCAGCGAGCCGATGCTCCTTCAGGGAAACATCGTAGTAGTCATTCATATTATCCAGGCCAATGATCAGCATGGATTCTTCAGAAGCTAAGAGTTGCTTGGCTAAGTTAGCGCCAATAAAACCTGCAGCACCTGTGAGCAGAACCGTCTTTCCTTGTAAGGTGATATTTTTCAATGATAAATGCCTCCGATTAGTACACTGGTCAAATTTTGCTTTAATTCATAATACAGGAACAGTAATAAGTGGGAAAATATACTAGAACAATATACTATTTAAAGGGAAAAGTCAATAAAAATGCGTCTGTGAAAAAACTTTTGCTTAGATGGAAAATGGAAATAATGGCGTATAGTCTCTATATTACGAGTGAAAAATAATGAAAATACTGAATATGTGTAGAAGTTGGCATCAGATCAGTGGCGATTGACAACGATTACCCTTGCTTTTTATGACTGTTTTATATATAATACGGATATAACAGGATCAGTTTATTCTGGAAGATATAACTTAATCCAACAGTGTATAGCTTGGCTTAACGGATCGTAAACTTGTGTGGTCATGGTTGCATATTGTTCGCTGAAGCTGGAATGAGCTGAGGTGGAATCAGGAAGTTGAGATATTATGAAAAATGATGTGCAGAATATTTTTATAGTAGGTGCCAAGAGTCTAGGAGCTTATGGAGGTTACGAGACTTTTGTTAATAAGTTGACGGAGTATCATAAAGATAGTCCGAATATCCAATATCATATTGCCTGTAAGGCCAATGGCGATGGGCATATGGATGAGACTATGCTTGAGGACGTGACGAAAATCTCTGAAGGAGAATTTTTGTACCACAATGCCCGCTGCTTCAAAATTCCTGTGCCCCCAATTGGACCTGCGCAGGCGATTTATTATGATGTGGTGGCGCTGAAAGCGTGCTGCGACTATATACAGACCCATAAAATTCCGCAGCCTATTGTTTACATATTAGCCTGCCGGATTGGACCGTT
>JAUNAE010000062.1 GCA_030527765.1 Eubacteriales bacterium | reverse complement strand
CGTACGTACGGATCCGTATACGGCGCTTTCAATAGTTGACGTGCATAGACTGATAAGCTTGGGATAAGTCATAGACTCCCCATCTTATCAGTCTTTCTTTTGTTAAGGCTTTCTGAACCCAGCCGTTTCTTGCCATTCTCCAGTAAGCCTTTCGACTGTTGGCCACTTCCTGCGCTGCCCATTCCGGCAGCCCGAGCGACAGCAGTCTTCGTCTGCGTGCTCTGGGCAGTTTCCACTGTTTCCAAATACACATGCGAATTCTCCTGTATAGCCAACCATTCAGGTCTTCTATGATGCCTTTCATGTCAGCAATACTAAAGTAGTTCAGCCATCCTCTCATGTAGTTTTGGATGCGACTCAGCATTCCACTGATATTTCCACATCTGCTTCGAGAAGTAAGCATCCGAAGTTTATCCTTGGCTTTCTTCAGTGACTTCTTGTGAATTCGGATATGAATCCCTTTGCCACTCTTCCCGAAACAAAAACCAAGGTATTTAAAATTTCGGATCGCGAATACTCTGACTGTCCGGCTCTTATCACGGTTTACCTTCAGCTTCAGTGTCTCCTCCAGATATTTCGTACTGCTTTCGAGCAATCGCTTTGATGCTCTTTCGCTCTTCGCGAGCAGTACTATGTCATCTGCATAGCGGATGCACGGCACTCCTCGCTTCTGAAACTCCCAGTCGAATTCGTTCAGATACACATTTGCCAGTAGCGGCGACAGATTCCCTCCTTGCGGTGAACCTTCCTCTGTCTCCATTACTATGCCGTTTTCCATGACCCCGCTCTTTAGATATCTCTTTACCATTTGGATGACTCTTTCATCTTTGACCTGTTGTCTCAGTAGATTGAGCAGTATCGTGTGGTTCAGCGTATCGAAGTATTTCGACAGGTCTAATACCACTGCGTGTGTATATCCCTGCTCTGCGTACTCCTTTATCTTCAGAATAGCATCTTTTGCACCTCTTCCCGGGCGATAGCCATATGTGGACACCATGTAAGACGTATCACGTCTCTTTGAGGCGTTATATGCAGTGGTGGTTGAAGCAAGAAGCTCCCACCTCTTAGCGTTAGCGTAGGTGGGGGTAGTTCACCTATGTTCTCTATAACAGCAGATTGTCATCGTTGGAGAAAAACGAAAGGGGAAATATATATTTCAGCGTAAAAGAACAACAAACACACCAGTCGACAACGACTAAACATTGGAGAAAGTGAAAATGGGAGAACGATTAGCAGTATCGATTATCAAAGACCAAAAGAAGCTTGCTTCTGTATATTTTCATTGGAGTCGATTCACATTATCCGCTCTTACGGAGTGCCAAAAGCTGATCCGAATCATGAATGATGAAGTTGTGATGGATAGAACGCGTGGCAGTAATAATGAGTATCATGACGTGTCCACCAGACCGAATGAGTACAAAACAGATGATTTGCGAGTGAAACTTGCTCTGGCATTGTATGATCTGGACGGAGGGCTCTATCCGGTATATCTTGAGAAAGAACGAGAAGTGCTTCGGGATCATTCACTTCCAGTTGCAATCAATCATACATGCGGAATGATTGCGGTTTCAAAAGAAGGAATTCGAGATCTGGAAGATATTGTTGAAATCTATGACGGAAATTTCGCTGTGATTGATCTCGATAAGAAACTCGTGAAGTGTATGAGTTGGGAACACCGATCCTTATCAAAGAAAGATATGCATCTTACAGTACTGCCTTGCAAAGAGAGGCTTGTTCCATTTGATCAGCTTGAGGGATTAATTAAGTTTTTGCATACGCATGATAGCGAGAACGAGTTTATCACGCGAAAAGGCCGTGTGGCACGTAAGATCAGTGTTTGGTGATGGGGGATACATTATGAATATAGATGTGGAAAAGATAGAACGCTTAAGGTTGCGTTATAAGACTGGCATGCCGGTACGTCTTATTTGCATGAACGACGTGCAGGCTCCCGCAATCGGAACAACTGGGGCTATAACCGGTATCGATGATCTGGGAACCATACACGTAAACTGGAAGAACGGTTCTTCATTAGGCGTTGTATTGGAAGCAGGTGATCGAATTGAGGTGATTCGAGCATGAGAAAAAGAAAAAACAAGAAAAGAAAACATTGCAGATTTCTAAGATCTGTAATCTTTTTACTGGCTGTTGTAGTTACGATTTTGTGTAATGAGAACGCAGTAGATCAGATTTCATGCTATCTGCCAACAGAAGCAGCCTCCGTTCTGTACGATGCTTCAGTTTGCGCTACAAACGCTACACGCGACGTCAAACTGAAGGTCGAAAGAGTTGCCTTTGGAAGCAGTCCATCTTATTCGATCAGTAATTTCGTGGAAGAAAAGCAGGAGGCAAGCGCAACCATTGTTGATGCGTTTCCTGATGCAGATTCTTTTGGGGAATATTCCGGATCTCCTTATGTAATTGTCAATCAGGACACTCCGTATTTCACGACTGAATGGAACAACATCTCGACGGGTGAATTACAGCTATCGCCTCTGGACAGGCTTGGTCGATGTGGGGCAGCCATAATTAAGGCTTCTCCTTCGACACTGCCAACCGATGAACGAGGAAGCACTGGGCAGATCAGACCAACCGGATGGCATCAGAATAAGTACGAAGGGATCGTAGATTCAGAACCGCCATATTTATACAATCGTGCTCATTTGATTATGCGCGCAATCTGTGGCGTAGATTCGGATGAGTGCCTCTTGATTACCGGAACCAGATATTTTAACGTCGAGGCTATGCTTCCGGTTGAAATGGAGGTGTTGGATCGAATTCGAACTGGCGATACGGTTTTATATCGCGTTACGCCGATCTTTGATGGAGACGATCTTCTTGCAAGGGGAGTATTAATGGAAGCACGAAACGAAAGCAAAAGCTGGTCACTTTGCCGATTTGCCTATAATGTGCAGCCGGGCGTCGTATTGGACTACGCAAGCGGTCAGAACTGGGCGAAATAAGCATCCATACACAAACTATCCCGAGAGTGCCGTTTACAATTTTGTAAGCGGCATTTTGTTTTCGCCAATCTTTCCCTTGTTTCTGGAGGAGGTTGTGTATTTGCGTCCCGAAACATTTTCGACCATGTTCTCTATGTCAAAACAATGTCACTTTGGAGGAAAAAGAAAGGAGGAAATAAGATCCCTATACACCATGGCCATACGCCATAGTCGTTACAGGCAACGTGAATGCTGCTTGTTGTCAAAAGAACAAGTTGTTATACTGGAGGAAAGAAACATGGCGGTAAACAGAGAATACAAGGACAGACTGTTTAAGCTTATTGTAGAGAAAATTCCCGGATTCGCACTAGAACTCTACAATGCACTCAATAACTCATCATACACAGAGGAAGATGGGTTTGTTTTTAATACACTGGAGGATGTCATTTATCTCGGCATGCGAAACGATGTATCCTTTGTGATCGGCTCTCACATGGTTTTGTATGAGCAGCAGAGTACGGCAAACCCCAATATGCCGCTTCGCACATTTCTTTACACTGCGGAGCTGCTAAAGAACTACTTAGAGGAAACAGGCAAGAAAGAGTATCTCTACGGAACAAAACTGGTAGAAATCCCGGCACCGAAGTGCTACGTTTTCTACAATGGTCACAGGTACAAGGAAGACATCGTAGATCTTAGACTCTCTGATGCATTCTGTGTACCGTCACCGGGATACGAGTGGACTGCAACCGTAGTCAACATTGGGGACGGTCAAAACAAGGAGCTGCTGACGAAATGCATGGTGCTGGGAGACTATGCCGCATTCGTTGACATGATTGCGGAAGGAAAGGTTCAGGGTCTTTCCATTCGCGCCTCTGTTGATGCAGCAGTGGAGTGCTTTTCTAAAAAGGAAGGAGCGTTTGGCATGATGGTGAAAGAGCATCGGAATCGAGTCATCAATTCCATTCTGACAGAATACGATGAAGAAGCCGTACACAAAGTGTTCCGTGAACAGGCTCGTGAAGAAGGCCTTGCGGAAGGCCGTGAAGAGGGGCGAGTTGAAGGCCACTCAGAAGGTCGCATTGAAACCTGGAGCAACGATATTGTTAGAATCGTCAATAATTTTCATGTTTCGGTCGAGGAGGCGATTAAGATTCTGGATATTCCGCCTGAAGAGCGCGGTCGCATCCTGGAACGTGTAACGAAAATGCAGAACAACTGAAATGTATTGTTTTGCTCATACACCCAATCACACAATTGCCGTCCCTTATGGGGCGGCTTTTTTGCATTTCAGAACATTTTCGACCATGTTCTCTATGTCACAACAATGTCACATGGGAGAGAGAGAAAGGAGGAAAGATTCCCACATATACACCGGGTGGGAACCCTACATACACTAACCGAAATTCTTTCGGTTATGAGGAGGAAATTTATGCATAAGGGTGCTTATCATTTGCGCCGTAAAACCCCCGGCTTTAGCCATGGAGAGTGTCAATTAAGCGATCTATGGAAGGAAAGGGCAATATAGGCATCTACGAATAACAAGGAGACGAAAAGAATGACAAAATACGAATTAGAAGAACACCGCCAGATTAAGGCATATCTAAGTTTTAAGGCAATCCTTCCGGGTGATATCCGGAATATCACTTGTAGTGAGGCCGATCCGAAATGGTGTCGCTTCAAATTAAAGTCCGGAACGCCATTGGTCTGTGAGCAGCCTGAGAAGAAGATTGAAAAGGGCGAAACCATTTCTCTCGAATGTACAAGAGTTGAAATTGGGCGGAATGGATATGGACTTTTTGCAGATTACCTTTTCATATCAAACAGATTGAATCACACGGTACGTATTAATGGACCAGACGCACAAGCACTCAAGGAAGGGGAGAAGAAATGAAGCTTTATACGAATATAGAATTCTTGGAACGGGTAGATCCGAAGAAGCATTATGTTTCTCCTGGTGGATATGAGGTGAAGACAAAAGATGGTAATGTTATCTGGTTTGATTTCTTTCAATACTCGGGAGAGATTGACCGCGATAATCCCAAGATCGTACATTGTTGTCAGTCTGAACTTGATACGGAGACAGCACGCGATGCAGATGACCTGGATGCAGTTCTGAAAAACGGGGAAATCGAGCGTATCGAAGATTGGTATGTTTATACAGGAGAACCGGATGATGAACTTCTTCATCCTGTTCGTCTTCAATCGGCATCTTTCGAGCTTGAAGACGGAACGTCAGTCAGCTTGCCCGGTGCGATACTGGAGCAAGTGAACTCAATTTTTAAGGAGGCACAGGGATGAAAAATACCGCAATCGTAAAGCTTATAAATATTAATCTACAGTTGGCCTCGATTGTAGATGATCCGGATTCGTTCCTATCAAAATCCATCTCAAAAGAATTGGGAATGGGATATCGCGTCATTTCTCCGTATATTCGTCAGGGAGTAAAGGGCATCCTCGATTTGCAGGAAGAACTTGCTGTTGTTAAAGGCCAGCTTTCATTTATGAAAGCTGCAATGGAAGAACAGAAAGAACGGTTCTGTGATCTGTTTGGGGAAACGAAGATTGAGGAGCTTTCTGAAAATGAGAAAAATCGAATTCGGACTATCACCAATCAAACACATCTATCTGAAGAAAGGGAAGAGTCATGACATATTTCGAATATATTCGTTCCTTGAGCGATGAGGATCTTGCCTATTTTATCGACTTTATTCAGCCGGAGATAACTCTCATTTCCCTTGCAATGGAACGCACACTAAAGGGAAGAGGGACGAGAGACAAGTGGGATCCTAGTAGCGCGAGTACATGCAGGCTGGATGGAACCAGAAGGAGAATGTATTTCACTCTGAACCAGGATTTCGATCAGTTAATGCATGATCTGGACAACGAGGAAAATCCAAATTGGAACATCTGATACACTTACCACCTTCAACCGTCGCCCTTAGGGGCGGCGGTTTTTGCGTTTTAGAACATTTTCGACCATGTTCCTTATAACGAAAAATTGTCATCGTGGAGCAGAACAAAAAGGAGGGAAAAATTTGCCCACATACACCAGGGGATAGCCCCATATCATACACCGCTCATAAAGAGCAAAAATGGAGGAACTATGGCGAACAATAAAATACAGGATTTCGGAGAAATCATCGGCGGAGCGAGAAAAGAGCAGTATGGCTACATTTTTGATCAGGAAGAGCTTTTCAAAATTTCAACAGCAAACCTGAAAAAATATGCAGTCAAAAATCTCTTATGGAAGAATCCAGATTACAGGAAGCAACACGCATCTGGCTTATCACGAGAAGTGCTATATTTCAGAAAGCTTTTGCGAGAATCGCTTTCGTCGGGACCGAATATCAGCGTAAGAGACACGGAAGAGGAACTTCGCGAGACGATCCGGGATTATATCTCCATTGTGAGTCTGGTTAGAGATTTTGCATTGTCTGTACAGGAAATAGAAGATATCAAAAAAGGGTATACATTCTCGCTTATGCACTTGCAGCTCCCGAGCAGCACAGCACGTGTCCTGCGACTTTCTCTGGAAGAGATCAACCGTCAGATCAAGAAAAAATGTTTTCTATATTCTGAGGACGAGAAAATTCTATCGTCACATATCATCCAGCCAATTGATCAGTGCAATTTCGAGACGGATTATAATGGACGTCTGACAATTACGTATCACGAAGGAAAGTCAGAACATCACAATTATGCAACGCATTATATCTATCCGCAGGCAGAATTCTGTGATCAATCGGCTTATCTTCCCGGAACATTTATTGCAGCAACACCGGGACGTCGAGTCATCGGCATAAATTTTCCAACAAAAGAGGCGGCAGAGCGTGCAGTTTTATCCTTAAATGAACATACAAAGATCGTTACACAGAAAAAGGAAAGTGAAAAGAAATCCAAACTTGTACCACCCATGCTTGCACATATTGAACGTGTAGGTGTTAATGAATATCGTCATGGAAATGTTTCCGGAGAAGATTATATTCAGGACTTCCAGTTTCGGGGAGGCGAGTATGGCAATTGGCTGACAGATAAGGATCGACAGGCATCTCTTAATTTTGCCTATGATGCATTGCAGGATCTTGCTTATGTATTGCATATTGCACCGGAGGATATCGCACTGAAAGGAAAGCTTGCGATCGCTTTTGGAGCAAGAGGACGGGGAAATGCTTTGGCCCATTATGAGCCATTGGCACATGTGATCAATATCACGAAGCTGCGTGGCGCCGGCTCGCTGGCGCATGAATGGATTCACGCTGTTGACTTTCTGTGTGGCGAAACAATTGGCCTAAACGGGAGTCTGACGGAAGCTCCGAAGGAGAAACGCCCGGCATCTTTTAATCGGCTCATGAACGAGATAAAAACAAGACCTCTGACAGAAAAAGAGACTGAAGAAAAACTCAAAGAGGAATTGGAGCAGCACCTTGATTCCGTTCGAACACTTCTTCGTTCATATATTGGAAAAGTGTCTGAAGAGCAAGGAAACGAGTTGGATAATATCATTGAAAACTGCATCTGCGAGCATCGTGCTTCCATAGATTATATGGCATCGAATGATGCGGAGATGTCAGCGGCATTTCATGAATATGTAAAGTGGCAATATAATCAAGGAATTAGTACCCTGTATCCGACAGTGATGGAGTACAGAACACGAAGATATAATATCAACCGTTTGCAAACTGCTTCTATTCTTCGCTCACTTGATGATTTATCACCGACACGCACAAAATCAAATTTTTTGCGCGAAGCAGAATCACTGGATGCAAAGCATGCCAAGACAGATCATGGATACTGGTCATCGGATGTAGAGCTTTTAGCTCGTGCCGGAGCGGCATGGATCTTTGATAAATGCCATGCATCGGGGATCCGTAATGATTACTTGTGTGGCCATGCCAATTTTATGGCACCGCATGACGATGAGCGAAAGAGGATTGACGCTGCTTTTGACGTCTTTTTTGAAGATCTACGCAAGCTGGACTTCGTACATGATGGGCCTGTCGAAATGGAGGTCTTAACAGTACATCGAAGAGGAATGCCAAAAGTAAAGGAAACAAATTGTAAAGGGAACTATGGATTGCCCGCTTTTCGTGAAGAAGCAAATGGGCAGCTTTGCTTGTGTTGGTGAGGAGAACTGCTATGAAAAATGAACCTATCTCAGGCGAATTCGGAGCCTACCTTCGAAAAATGCGTATAGAAAAAGATGCTAAAGTGGGATCGCTTGCAAAGGAAGCCGGTATTTCCATTCAATATCTATCAGACATCATGAAGGGGCATCGTTATCCCCCGAAGTCCTTAGTACAATTAGAAGCGCTAGCAAATGGACTACAAATGACCTGTGAAGAGCGAGACACTCTATTCGATCTTGCAGGCAGCGTCAGAAGACAAGTTGCTCCGGATCTGATCTCGTATGTCATGGATCCGGAAATACCATCATTGCGAATGGTCCTGCGGAAAGCACGGGACTTGCATCTTGGTGATGATTTCTGGCAGCAGGTAATGGAAAAGATTAACACGGAAGATCTCTCCTAAGTGGGAGATCTTTTTTTGCGTTCTGAAACATTTTCGTCCATGTTCTCTATGTAACAAAACAATGTCACCAGGGGAGAAGAACGAGAGGAGAAAACTTTTTCCCATATAACGGGAACCTACGTTTATTGCATTCACCGACCAGCTTATTGGTCAGAAAGAGAGGAAAAGCTTGAATATACTGTTTACTTCACCATCGCCTGAATTGATAGGAGTTCTGATCGATGTGATTCAGGATTTTATCGACGAGCAGAAAAAGGCGATTTGCACTTCCGAAGATTATGTTATTGAGGATGAGGCATACGATATGCTTTCCGAAAGGCTCATTGAAACCATACAGTTATGGGAGGCGGAGAGTTAATTTTCTCTCTTCGAAAAAGTCTTTTTAACGAAATCATGGTATAATTAAGGAGAGCAAATATGCCAGAAATATCAGTATTCCATGGGATCAGAATCACCATGTACTACGATGATCACAATCCACCTCATTTCCATGCGGAATATAATAACCACACTGCACTGATAGAGATAGAAACCGCTTCCTGTATCAAAGGAGCACTTCCTTCAAAACAGCTAAAGCTCGTCCTGGCTTGGTGTGTTTTGCATCAGCAGGAATTGCTACAGAACTGGGCACGTTCACAGGACGGTGAAGCTCTGGAAAAAATAAGCCCTATCGGCTAAGGAGAAAAATGCTTACAAGAGTCGTTCAAGTGGTCCCGCAACGGGATCATCAGGTATTTGTCTATTTTGAAGACGGAAAAATCGTACGTTACGATGCGACAAAGCTGTTAAAAAAAAGAGTGTTTCAGCCGCTTAATGACATCAATCTGTTCATGTCAACATGTACGGTGATGAATCACACTCTCGCCTGGGATTTATCCGGAGATCGGGATCCAGCTAATTGTCTCGACATCGATCCGGAAACGCTACACGAATTACCACCAGAGGAAGATATTTTGAAGAGCTAACCAGCTGATACTATTTCTTAATCATACACCATATAACGTAACCGTCGTCCATAATGGGCGACGGTTTTTGCGTTTCAAAACATTTTCGACCATGTTCCTTATAACAAGAAAATGTCACCGTGGGAGCGAAAGAAAAGGAGGAGAAATAGGTCTCACAAATACACCAGGCGAAAGCCTATCTATCATTGTTCGATTTGAATGTCGGAGTATATTGGAGGAATAGTAAGAAAATGGAAAAATGGATTCTAAAAAAGACAAATGAGGAACTGGCAAAACAAATCAGTGAGGAGCTGCAAATTCACCCATTGGCAGCAAGGATCATAACCAATCGCGGAATTGATTCTGTTGAAGCTGCTAAAAATTATCTGTATGCGGATCTTTCAATGCTACATGATCCGTTTCTATTAACCGATCTGGACAAGGCTATTCAGATTCTTAAAGAAAAGAAGGCAGCTTCTAAAGCTGTTCGTATCATCGGTGATTATGATGTTGATGGCATTATGTCGTCTTACATCCTTCTTAAAGGATTTGAGAAATTTGGCATTCACGCTGATGTCCGAATCCCTGATCGAAAGACGGATGGATATGGTCTGAACACCAGACTTATTCGGGAAGCATTTGATGATGGAATCGATACGATCGTGACATGCGATAACGGTATTTCTGCTTCCGGAGCCATTTCGTTGGCAAAAGAGCTCGGTATGACCGTCATTGTCACGGATCACCATGAAGTCATTTCCATTCCCGATGCAGATGCTGTTATCGATCCAAAGAGAGATGATACATACCCTTGCCGTGATCTTTGTGGTGCATCGGTTGCCTGGAAATTAATTCGAGCGATTGGATCTGATCAAAATATGCAACTGTTACAATTTGCGGCTATCGCTACGATCTGTGACGTAGTTCCTCTCGTAGATGAGAATCGCATCATTGTCAGGGAAGGTCTGAAGATGCTCCATGAAACAAATTCCGTCAATCTGAGGGTGTTGGCTCAGACGTGTCATGTTCTCATTTCGGAAGTAACTGAGTACCACATCGGGTTTGTTCTTGGCCCTTGCTTAAACGCATGCGGCAGACTTGGCAGTGCGATGGATGGGCTTAGATTTCTGACCGAAACAAACTTCACGGAAATTGAAAAGCAGGCAGAAGCACTTGCTGAACTGAATAAAAAAAGAAAAGACATGACGGAAGAAGGACTGCAGAAAGCATTACAGGATATCGAAGCAAACCATCGAGAGATGGATCGTGTCCTGGTGGTTTATATTCCGGAAGTGGAAGAGAGTGTCATCGGGATAATCGCCGGAAGAATCAAGGAAATGTATCACCGTCCTACATTTGTGCTGACTGATGGTGATTCAGTAGTCAAGGGATCCGGCCGGTCAATCGAAGCTTATTCTATAATCGATGCGCTTTCGGAAATCAGTGATCTGTTTGCTATGAAGGATGGTAAACCAACCTTTGGAGGTCACCGTACTGCAGCCGGAATATCTCTTCCGAAAGAAAACATCGAAGCATTCAGGAATGCCTTAAATGCGCACTGTAAGCTTGCAGAAAGCGATCTTGAGGCAACTGTGGAGATTGATGCCATCGTCCCTATCGAAGCTGTCACAGAGGATCTGGTGGAAGGATTGAACATCCTCGCACCATTTGGGCAGGACAACCCGAAACCGATTCTAGCACAACAGTATGTAAAACTTTCTCGACCCAAACTGGTCGGATTAAGAAAGAATGTGCTGAAAATGACTGCCGCCTCCATGAAATCAAGACGTGATCCGGTTGAAGAAAATGAACCCATGTCCGTCATCTGTTTCCATGATGCCGAAAAAATCTTAGAGCGGATTTCTTCCAATTCTATTGCAGCTATTACATATGAGCCGCAGATTAACGAGTTCATGGGACAGCGGAACGTTCAGATCGTGATCGATCATGTCAAGTGAGGAGGGACAGCAGGATGAACAAGACTACATTCGAAGTTGGTGACAAACTCTCTTTCGTGATGCTTTATGGTGGATACGTAAGCGGCGTAGTCACCGCTCGATCTGAAAATGCATTGGTTCTAACAGAGCATTGGGTTGCTGAAGACACAGGATCAGAGGTCAGCTCCAGTACAACTTATCACATTGAAAAAGAAGATGGAAAAGAATACATTGAGCTCTGGGAGTACCGAGGTCATCACTGTATCATTTATGCGGGAGGAAACGTATGAGCAGGTTTATTCGAGATGAGGAAGGACTCCACCTTCCTACGAATATGCATGTGCAAGTAATAGAAACCGGAAAAACCATATGTAACAGCACAGCCAGGCAGGTAGCACTGCATGTGCTGGGATTGGATCGTCCCAATGTAAAAATTCCATCCTATCACAGGCATGGCAAAGGATATCAGAAGACATACCGGAACTATTTCGGTGGATATTCATCTTATTTGGAAGAACTTGTTTCGGAAGGTTACATGGACGCGAAACCATCCGATAAGGATCCGACAAAAAATCACTGGTACAGTTTCAACGATGCCGGACTTGTCTGGATGGCCAAGGAGATCGGAGTCGAGAAAATTATCATTGAATAAAGAGAATGTTGTGGCTAAATATAGTTGCAGTATTCGTTGTCATCAACTAAAGTACCTGATGAACTACATGCAAATTCAATTTGCAGATAGTTCACATGCGTATATAGAAAAACAACTAAGTTGAGCCGAAAATTCTTAAAAAAACAGCCCTCTTGCTAAAATGGCAAGGGGGCTGTTTGCCTGCACATAAATATAATAATGAGATTATTATCTTGAAGAATTAGCTAAAGTAGATTAAAATTAAATTAGCTAAAAGAAGCTCTTTTGAGACCGAAAAACATAAAAGAATCAAGCATTTATGGCTTGACACAATAGGGAGATGCCATCATGGTTGCTGCCACAGCGTCTGCAACTGAAATGCAGAATAATTTTGGTAAATATTTAAATCTCGTTATGTCGGGTAAAGAAGTCATTGTGACCAAAAATGGAAAAGAAGTAGGAAGATTCATTCCAAAAGATACTGCCGTTTCCTATTTAACAGATTCGCTAACCGGAATCATCAAAAGTGACTATAGCCTTGAAGCAGCTAAAACAGAAAGGTTGAAGGAAAAATATGGTTCTTCTGATTGATGCAAATATTCTGCTGGATGTTCTGCAAAACAGAGAGCCGCATGTAAGAAATTCTTCTATTATCTGGAAATTCTGTGAGACGGGTAAAGTGAGAGGTGTTGTTTCCACTTTAACTTTTGCAAACATTGTCTATATCCTTAGAAAAGAATTAACGCCAGACAAGGTGGAGCAAATATATAAAACGCTTTCACTTATATTTGATTTTGTGGAATTCAGCCCGTCTGATTTATCAAAAGCGGCATCGATGAAATGGGATGATTTTGAGGATGCCGTGCAGAGTGCACTCGCTGAGAAAATCCATGCCAATTTTATTGTTACAAGAAACATCCGTGATTTTTCCAATAGCAAAATAATGGCGTTAACGCCAACGGAATGTATTGCAAGAATGTAGCTTTCCTAGTGTGATTTGGTGCTATTATGAAAAAGAAAAAATCAAACGCAATCTTGATTCTGATAATTGGTCTTTTAGTATTTGTAAATTTCTCTCCAAACAGTAATACTAAGATCGATAATGGGATGACCGATAATGG
>JAUNAE010000522.1 GCA_030527765.1 Eubacteriales bacterium | reverse complement strand
AGCAGAGGGAGAGGCAGCTCCGGCTGAAGAGACTCTTACCGACGGAAGTGAAGGCTAAATAAATTACGGCACAGCTGATTGGATGAATATCAGCTGTGCCGTTTCTGTTTTACTTTATTCCGGGTAGACGAGACGGTCGTCTGTGATTACATAAAGAACTTCTCTAAGATACTTATCTGCAAGATATTTGGCCATTCCAAGGTTCATATCCAGATAGTTTCCGCAATCCTTTGCAGATGCCCCGGGAACCTCACCTTCAAAATCACGGATAAACTCAAAGCATTCGATCATCAGAGGAAGAATGTCTCTGGATTCGAAATCTCCCTGCAGGAGAAGATAGTTGCCGGTACGGCAGCCCATAGGTCCCCAGTAGAGCATTTTGGAACCGAATTCTTTGTGATTTCTGAGGAAAGTAGCAGCGAGATGCTCCATGGTATGAAGCTCTGCTGTATTCATAACCGGCTCCTCATTCGGAGAGGTCATACGGATATCGAAGGTTGTAACAATCGTATCCCCAACCGGATCCTTTCTGGATACATAAATTCCCGGCTGTAATTTTAAATGATCGATGGTAAAACTTGTAATTTTTTCCATAGGTAGATCCTTTCTGTCAACGCTTTATTTTCTTTTTTAACTTTTGACTTAGTTGTAGTCAATCGGATTCTTGCAATCCGTTTTGCTCTTTGTAAGTAACCGTGCATTGGCTGCACAGACACATTTATTTTAACAGAAGGATGTAGAAACTACAAGTTTTCCCTCGATTGACTTTATCAGTATGAAATGATAAACTGTTCACAGAGTTTTTCGTTACAAATATGGAGGATAAATCAATGATTGATGGAAAGAAAGTACTTTTCAGCGGCATGCAGGCTACTGGAAATTTGACAATCGGTAACTATCTTGGAGCATTAAAGAACTGGATCGAATTAAGTGATGAGTATGAGTGCTTCTACAGTGTTGTAGATATGCATTCCATTACTGTAAGACAGAATCCGGCAGAACTTCGCAAAAGAGCACGTAATCTGCTGTCTCTTTATATTGCTGCAGGACTGGACCCGAAGAAAAACTGCATTTATTACCAGTCACATGTAACAGGACATGCAGAGCTTGCATGGATTCTGAACTGCTTTACCTACATGGGTGAGCTGAACCGTATGACACAGTTCAAGGACAAATCCGCAAAACATGCGGACAATATCAACGCAGGTCTTTTCACATATCCGGTACTGATGGCTGCGGATATTCTTCTTTATCAGACGGATGTCGTTCCGGTTGGTATTGACCAGATGCAGCATCTGGAGCTTACAAGAAATCTTGCAGAGCGTTTTAACAACATCTACGGAGATGTATTCACCATTCCGGAACCATATGTCGGAAAAGTTGGTGCCAAGATTATGAGCCTTCAGGATCCGGCTCACAAAATGTCCAAATCCGATGAGAATCCAAACGGAAGCATTTATCTTATGGATGATCCGGACACTATTATGCGCAAATGCAAACGTGCCGTAACCGACTCCGAAGGTGTCATTGCATTCCGTGATGAGCAGCCGGGTATCAAGAACCTGATCAGCATTTACAGTGCATGCACCGGCAAAACACCGGAAGAGACAGTAGCTGAATTTTCAGGAAAAGGTTATGGCGAATTCAAGCCTGCCGTTGGTGAGGCTGTGATCAGCGTTCTGAAACCTCTTCAGGATGAGTATGCAAGAGTTTCCAAAGACAAAGCTTATCTGGATGCCATTATCAAAGAGAATGCCGAGAAAGCAAGCTACTATTCTGCGAAGACTCTTCGAAAAGTTCACAAGAAGATCGGTTTCCCGGAGCGTGTTCGCTAATTCACTGCTAAGACAAACGTACAAAATCCCATGCCTCAGATGCTTCTGCATTTGGGGTCTGGGATTCTCCCATTTATATCAAAAGAAACGAGGAACGATTATGAAGAAAAAAATACTGACTCTGCTTCTTTGCGGTCTCATTTCCTGTACAATGCTTACCGCCTGCGGAAACAAAGTAGAAAATACCGCACAGGATGAATTGACCGACGGAACAGATTCTTCTGAAGAAGTAGACACGGAGGAACTGATTGAAGTAGAAGAGGAGATTTCCGAAGCGGATGATTCATCTCTGGATGTGATCGAAGTCGAGGAAGTTTCTGAAGAAGAGGCTGATACAGAAGATGCTGCAGAAGAGGAAGACGTAGAAGAGACAGCCGAGACAAAAAGTGCTTCCCTGGACGTATCCGAACCTCTGACCGGTCTCCATCATGCCCAGATTGATGTACAGGATTATGGTATTATTGAACTGGAATTGGATGCAGACACCGCCCCGATCTCTGTTACAAATTTTGTAAAACTCGCTCAGGAGAATTTCTACGATGGATTGACTTTTCATCGCATTATCAGCGGATTTA
>JAUNAE010000521.1 GCA_030527765.1 Eubacteriales bacterium | reverse complement strand
CCTTGTATTACATGCCTGTCCCGGTGCATAAAAAGCAGATACAATTCGGGCATCACAAACAGACGTGGTGAAAACTCAGGTGTCTTTGAATGCCTAATGCCATGTCTGACACCCGACAGATTAGAGAAGCGGCAACAGGGCAAGCGTTTCAGACCGCATAATTGCCCGATGTTCACCTTAACTGCCCAAGACATTCATGGGGTATTGGAAAACTGCAGAATCAGGAAGCTGATGCCGATAGAATGTTTAAGGCTGCAAGGATTTACAGACGAACAAATACTGCCGATGCTCGAAATTAATTCAGACAATCAGCTATATAAACAAGCTGGTAATGCAGTAACAGTAACGGTTGTAAATGCAATCGGAAAGAGAATCAAAATGCTCGATGACGAGCTATATAAAGAAGGAGAGATTAAGTAATGGATATTAAAACATCAGTTCATTTGATGAACAACCCTGACAGCAAATTAAAAGCAATGGTTGATGTAAACCTGAATGATGAATTTGTTGTAAAGGGATTAAGAGTAATGGACAGCGAAAAAGGTCCGTTTGTGTCAATGCCGCAGAGAAAAGTCGGTGAAGATTATACGGATACATTCCATCCAATTACTGCTGAAGCAAGAGAACAGCTTATTTCAACTGTTTTGAGTGACTATGAAAAGAAACTCGAACAGGCACAGAAACAGGAGCAGGAAACCGACCAGAAAAACAACAAAGGTCAGAAGGGCGGTAAGAAAGGTCAGTCAAGCGGTAAAGAACAGAAAGCAAATGATTCAGCCGAGCAGAAAAATGATGACCTTTCGGAAGAAGGTCCGGAGGAAGAAATGGAAGAAGGACCTGCAATGTCGATGTGAGGTGATGGGAAATGGCAATACCATTCTACCGATACGCATATAAAACAGCCAAAGGCGAGAATATGACAGAACGCTATCGTGAAAGCAAAGCAGAAAATATGCGATGTGTGTCATATATAGAGGATGCTGAAACAGGCTTTCATGCAAACGGATATAAGGACAACTGTATTGACAGCGATGGTGCATATACAAAGCATATTATCGAAGAATTTGGCTTGGAACGAGTATTGAGTGTTTATGCCGCAACCCTGAATGCGCATAAGCATGACGGAAGAATATCCCCTGAAATAAGAGAATGGGCAAAAAATTTCAATGCAGGAATCAGATACGATGAGGATACATCGGATTTAAAACTTTCAAAACTGCATATAGGTATTGTAAACGGTCTTGCAAAGCATGCGGTGGGCGAATACAACAAGCTGAAACTTTTCTCAAGTGAGCATTGCATAAGCACACTTGGTCAGGATTTGGAAGGAAAGGTTGTAGTGGTAAGTCCAAAACATCTGAAAGAGGAATATTGGGCGCCTGAAAATCAACTTTGGCTTGCAACAGGAGGCTTTGGATGCAGTCCCACCGCATCAGGAAGAGCAGTGTATGCCACATGTCTCATAGACGGAGATGAAACCCGTTGGGATAGAGGGGATATTATCGGAATAATCAAAGACGAATATCTGCCTGAGTGGGCAGGTCAGAAACTTAACGAATTGCAAAATCCCGAGCCTGAAGAAGAACAGGCAACAGGGATGGAATTTAATTAAATGGAGGTAAATTTAAAGATGAAATCAAATCATAAAATGAAATCTATTATTTCAATGATGTTGGCGGTTATCATGGCGCTTGGAATGATTCCCGGTATGTCTGTGTTTGCGGCACAGAAGAGCGACTATGTCGATCCGGCAGATAACTGGCTTGTAACAAACAGCAGAACAAATGAACTTGATATCAATGCGACAATTACCTATGAAACCTCATGGTGTACTAATTGTCAGATGGATACTACAGTTATGACATACAGAGTGCCTGAATATACCAAGTCAGGTACGACAGCATTAAATCGTGAGGTAAGATGGTCAGACGGTACAATGATTGACGGATACAGCAAGGGTAACCTTGACGATGGTACACCGGGAATTGATGCATATTTTACCGGATATCATTGGACCAAGAGTTTGTGTCAGCATTGCGGAATTCTCAATACTGTTGACGGTCCGGGATCATATTGCTACAACAAAAACATTTACGGACTTAATAGCTGCGACCATAACTTCTTTATCGAATTTGATAATACCGAATATGAGCAGTACGATGAGCATCAGCACATCACTGTTGAAAAGAAGGGTAACTACTGTCAGTTCTGTAAGGGAACATATGCAAGAGCAAATGAACAGAGAGAAGCACATAATCTTACCACTCTTGTAGACGGTCAGGTAGCAAACAACAGATTCTTTATGGAAGAGTCTTGTGAGGACTGCGGATACAGAACAAATGAGTATGTAACTGCAAAGGCTGTTGTATGGATTCAAGACCGACTTAAATGCACAGATTGTGACAACAGCACCGCAATCGG
>JAUNAE010000520.1 GCA_030527765.1 Eubacteriales bacterium | reverse complement strand
CTCCTTTCAGTTTCTTCAGATACACCTGTCTCGGTGCACTGTTTTTTGAAACATACTGGACCATTTGATCCCGAAGTGTCAGTTCAGTCAGCAAATTGACGGCGATAACTGATTTTCCGGTTCCCGGACCTCCCTGTACAATAATCGTTCTTTTCTTAAAATCCTTCTGTGACTGAAGAGAGAGCCTTAATATTTCTTCATAGGCAACTTTCTGATCATCGATCATCACAAATTCCTTATTGCCTTTCATCATCGAGGCGATGGAATTCTGTAAGCTTTTTGATGGTCTGATTTTCCCGTGATCCACAAGATATAAAATTTCTTTGTTATCGCCCTTTACTACAGACTTTTTAATAAATGCCCGTAAATCGGATACCTGACCTTTTGTATAGGCCGGGGCATCTTCTAAATATTCCTCATATTGTTCAGCATCCAGAGGATCATTTTCATGACGAATATAATTGTGAAGACAAGCACATGGATGAAGTGTAATATCCATATCCTGTACAGATGAATTATAATCTTTGATTAATTGTGCGTAAGACCATGCTTGATAGGAAGGATGCACCACTTTACGCACTGCTCCTCCGGTATAGGTTTCTACCAGTGCTTCTGTACCTTCTACTTCTTCCAATGATTCCCACTGCTTCAATTCTACGATTACCATGTTTGACAGATCGTCTTTGTCATAACCGGATATCATGAAATCTACGCGTTTTGCGGTTTGAGGAATATTAAATTCTATTGCAACACCGGCGTCCTCCGGAATTTCATTGTCATTCAGTACTTTATACATGTACGTGAGAGAATTCTCCCATGAACGAAATTCCGATTTCCCGGTATGCCTTCCTAATTTTGCCAAAATGTTTTCTTCTATTTCTATCGCAATGGAATCATTCTCAACACTTTGAAGAAAATCTGTCTTTACTCCATCGTATACGATCATAATCTCACCCTATTCCGTATCCAACAAAATGATCTGGATCTGTCATTATTGGTAGTCTCATATTTCATTTGCAAAAATCAGCTAAAAACAGCATATCACATCAGTTTAAATTTTCAATTTATATGTCAGGATTTCAACTATGCGGGACATTATTAGATGTGAGGTGTTATTCGGTACGATAGTTTTTCCCTACATAATGTAAAAGCAAAATGACGCCCCGACAATAATCTATCGCACAAAAATAGAGGAGGCGCTGCCTCCTCTAGCCTTTCGTATTCTGTTAATTCTGCTCCAGGTTGATCCGCATATCACAGACAGTACATCCTATTACGGTATGACCATCTTTCTGTTCCAGACGCTTTACTTCACCGCCGCAAAACGGACAGGTCCACTCGATCGTCTGTCCGGCTTTCACCGCCTCCATCATTGAAACAAATTTAGGTATATCCACTGTCCCGGCATTACAATTCTTTGTCCAGTCATCCTGCAGAACTCTTTTCAGCTGCCCGTCTTCATCGATCACAGCAGCATCACCGCTTTGAATTCCTTCTTTCATAAGTTCTGCATCGGAAAACTTTCTGACTGTAATCTCACCGTTTTCATCTCTTAACGTGACAACAGCCTGGACCGGAATATCATCTGCTCTTTCTTCACATCCGAAATCGATATCTTCATCGATTTTCTCTACTGTATATCTCATGGTCTGTGTTCCTTTATTTTCTGATCCACTGTCCATCCGGATTTTCCTCGTCCATGGATCTGTATCGTTCCGCTGTCATATGCAGATCATATTTTTCTCTTAAGGCAGCCAGCTCAGCCATCATTGGGGAGGCATGATGCATATCAAGCGCCTCCTGATCTCTCCAGCTGTCAATAAGAAGAATTGTCTCTGAATCATTCATCGGAATAAAATACTCGTATCTGAGATTGCCCTCTTCTTTACGAATACGGTCAGCAATTCCGCTGTGTTCCATCTCTTCCGCAAACTTTCTGGCACTGCCATTATTCCCTTTATAATATAAATTCACTGTTAAACTCATAGCTGATCTCTTTATTCGCACTCTGGTTTCTCAATACTCCCGAACCTGCACGGACACGCCATCCGGATCATACACATAGAAGTATTTTGCTGTGGGCTCGGGGCTGCGTATATCAGACGGATTCATTCCCTTCTCCACTGCCAGCTGATGGACCGCCTCAAGGTCTGAGGATGCAAAGCAGAGGAACATGCCCTTGCCCTCAAAGTTCTGTCCTTCCGGAAGCGCAATCAACTCCACTTCTGTCTCGCCTTCTGCGTTTGCAAGATAGGCAACCCTGCCTCCATTGGACTCGAACTGCTTCATGATCTTCAGTCCGGCAAGTGTCGTATAAAACTCTACAGATTTCTCAAAGTCTCTCACGCGGAGAGAGATGTGGTGAAATTTCATTGTCCTGTCTCCTTTGATTTGTTTTCTTGATCGGGCTCGCTGACTTCCGATGAACCTTAGTCA
>JAUNAE010000519.1 GCA_030527765.1 Eubacteriales bacterium | reverse complement strand
GACGTAAACCAAACCGAAGCCAAAATCAAAGAGTACTTCAACGACAACACCATGCCGGCCAACCCCAAGGCACGCCCCTACTATGAGATACCCAACAACGTGGAGCCTCTCATCGCCATCGCTACCGATAAGGAAGCCAGCGGTGTACTGATGCTTGAATTTGACGTAGCTATGCAGAGAGTATCGCTGGTGAACCTGCCGATGGATACAGATCCTTTCTGGCGTCAGTCCTGTCAGGCAGTGCCGCCGGCAACCGATCCGGGTCCGGATGGCGTGCGTGTCGCAGAAAAGACATTTGCTATCGAAAACGGAAAGGCTATCGATATTAAGATCGCTGTTGATCATGATATGGTAGAGGTGTTTGTGGGAGAGCAGGTTGCACTGAATTACCGTATTTATGCAAAGCCGGAGTTTGAGATCGGCCTGATCGCACAGGATGCGAAGGTGGAATTTTCCCAGATCACACTGACAACGGTGTAAACGGCACTAGGCGATATAGGAAACATATGAAACCAATAGCATAGGGGCTTGCCTCCTTAGCGGATGTATAGACAAGAAGAACCTCCGGCCGGAACTGGCTGGAGGTTCTTCACATTAGGCGATATGTTATTTTTAGGATATACCCATATAGAAGACTGGCGGTAGCCTCTTTTACTTAGTTGCTTCTTTTTATTTTAGATAACGCCACAGAGTGGAACGTCCGATATTCAGTTGTTTTGCCGTAGCCGTTTGATTGCCATTGTTTTGCTCTAAGACACGTTGGATTATTTCCTGTGTGATTTCGCTTAAGGGGCGAGAAAGATCCAAGTTACAGGTTTCATCCGAGGAGGCAGGGAGCCTGGCTTCGCTGGAAGGCTCTTCCTTTTCGAGAAGCTGAGCAACCTGTTCTGCATGGATATAGGGTGTTTTTGTGATTAATGCCAGCTCATTCAGGATGCGCTTGAATTGCGTATAATTATATGGCCAATTATAGGATTGCAAGAGTGCCAAAGCATTTGCATCCAGACCTATGATCTGATTTTCTGAGGAAGCATTAATGGTACTTAAATACAATGTCGCAAGGGTGGGAATATTGACCACACTGTCGCGAAGCGGAGGCAGATGTAGTGTCACACAGGAGAGCTGATTCACAAATTCCATGGCTTCCGAAGGCATACCCTGACCAAATGGGCATTTGCAGGAAAAGATCAGCCTGTTACGCTTGCAGAGGTTCGTATCAATGATGATGGAGAGCAGATGTTTCCTGCGATTTTCGGATAACTCCGTGATATCTTTTATAAAAATCGTATTTTCATTGTCGTTGAAGGGGGAATTATAGTGGTTTGTGAGAAAATTCCAGCTTCGTTCATTTAAGAGGGCACAGTTGACAATGATCAGTGGTTTGGTATTCAGTTCACTTTCTGTATAGATGATACGGGCAACCTGTTCTTTTCCGAGACCGACTTCACCGGAAATCATTACCGGGAAGCGGGATTGACTCAGACCGTCAATGGTAGAACGAATCGTTGTATCCACATTAGTGATGCTGTAAAAGCTATCAAAAAACGGATCCTCCTCCTCGCGCAGATTCAGATACTGGATGCCGTACTTGCTATTGGCAATGGGAACGGAATTCGAAGAAAAGTAAAAAGCGGCATAGCGTTCTCCAAGGAAAGAGAGGCTCTTGCAGGTAAAAGAATACAAAAGACCATCCAAATTATGGAAAAACTTCTGTGTCTTTTTTTCCATGATGGAAGGAATATTCACAGAGAGAGATTCTGCAATATTAGGGTATCTTTCAGTTTCAAAGTTAGAATAAAACAATGAGCCGTCTTCCTTTAAAACAAGAACATGGTCGCTGGCATTGTGAAGTATATCGCGATAAAACAGATTTTCATTGAGGAGCGCAGCTTGAGCATGGCTGATTTTGACGGCCTGGTCAAAGGCGGCGGAGATACTTTCGGGGCCAGAGGTAAAAAGGACGGCATTAAGTCCAATGCGTTTGGCCATAGTGTAAGCATTCATACCACACAGAATCATCTGATAACCTTGATCTCTCAGATGGATCAGGGTTTCCTGAACTTCATCGTGACTACTAATAGAGAAGGTATCAATGGATATTTGAAGAAGATCACAGATCTGTCGGGCATTCTCTACAATGTTAGGGAACGAAACAATAGCATAGCGACCGTCATAGGTTTCTGCCAATTTGATAGAACGAAGAATGTCGTATAAGGAAAGGCCGACTTCGATGACAGGAAGATATGTTTCGCGGCGGAGAAGCTGCGCAGTGCCTCCGCGAGAGATGATCACATCATATTTTTTTTCGGTATGCTGCCTAAGAACTTCGGGTCCCTGCTTCAGATCTCCAATAAAGACATCCAGGTTAAGATCATCTCGTTCCTGAGCCAGTTTTTGCATGATAACCTTCATGCCCTCATAAGGGGCAATACCTAAAATATT
>JAUNAE010000518.1 GCA_030527765.1 Eubacteriales bacterium | reverse complement strand
ATTGGAAAATACCCTGTCGATATGTTACTGCACAAAATTCTTGAAATACTTCAGTAAATTCTTCAGAATCATTCACGCTCCGGAATATTCGTTCATATGCGGTCTTATCCTTATCATGATCGAGTACAATGGCTTCGTATGCTTCCTTATAGAAAAGATACCGTTTTTCTCGTAAATCTCGTAGATTATTACAATGCGCAACTACAAATGTAAGCATCATTGGATTCGATACGAACGCTCCATCCTTTTTTATAAAATTACCATCAATACATTCCGCGACAACTGCTCTTGCATCTTCGTTCTCATCTACAAGTAGACGATTTACAAGCTCCTCTGATTGAGCATTATCAAACGGTAATAAATACAAACGTACAAACCCTTTTATCCCTGAATATGCATCGCAGTCGCGAGATGTCATAACGATCTGATTGTCCGGGTATCTCCTTTGAAAATTGCTTAGCTTCCTTTGAAACTCTTTTATATCTTGTGGATCTATTTCATCAATTCCATCAAGCAGCAACTGACATCTCCCAGCAGTAAGCATCTGATGAGCATTTTCTTCCGTAAATGTTTCATCCATGTTCTGGACGGTATTTACAATGATGTCAAACAGTTCGTCGTGATTAAAACTGAACTCCCGTAGCTCAATAAACACGGGCAGTAATCCTGTTTCCGGATACTTTTCCGCTGCATCTATAAAAAGGTGCTGAAGCATCAAAGATTTACCCATGCCTCCATTGGCAATAAGAAGTGTATTCTTAGTTTCAGCTCGTCGGTCAAAACTTTTCAGCTTTTCCAAAGTTGCATCATAAATTAGCCCATTCTTATTTCGTACAAACACTCCTGGTCTGGTTCCGATGTTATTGCAAACATAGCATTCATCCAGCAAACATTCTTTTCCGCCAAGTATAGTCATTCGTTTATATGCGTTCACTGCTTTGCGAATATATTCTCCAAACACAGCAGGTTTTTCCTTACTGTAATAAGTCTGTGCAACGATATCTGTGGCATCACCATGTCCACTCACAATCGCACGAAATTGGCGAATTATTGCCTCTGCCAAATTCTGTTTATTTATAGTGTTAGGAGAACTGCACGTAATATCAAAGCTTTCTGCAAGCAATGAAATAGTTTCTTTTTTTATCTTCGATGTAAGTATGCCTATGCATTTATTCAGGCATGCATCATCGAAGTTTTTTTCTATTGCGTCCCATGCGCCTTTTCTTGGCTTATTTGGTCCTGTGAACCATTTCTTATAGGTCGTTCCTTCGAAAATATATTTTTCCGGTACTTCTCCACAAAAAGGAAGTTCAAAAAAGAATCTTGCGATGTCTGATTGTGAATTCATTGCGATTAAGGTCGATTTCACCTGTCTATCAGCATCATAAAAATGCTGCAAGAAATCACAATATTTCATCATCTCACCTCCTTGTCCCTTTTTAAGGAATTATCCCTTATTTGTCCCTTTATTATCCCTGGCCTCGTCACCGACGAAAAGCGACAAATCATCGATAATAGTCCTATCAAAAGCACAGGGTAAGCGGGAACCGAACTCGTGATTGTTTTCATTTAATCATAGTTATTCCCACTTAATTATACACCATCTTGTCAATAGCCCTGGTGTCCTTGTGTAACCTTTGATCGTCTGCAGGAAGACGTAATAACTCCTTGCAACCCATTATACAAGGCATCAACTGATCACTGATGGCTCGACCTTGTATGGCGGACAACTAAATAACGTAGCTGCCAATCGAGCTGGGAGCTGCAAACCGAAACGGAGAAATCTGTTGTCATGGTTTGCGGTCGGTGTTTTGCACCCTTTTGGCGGCTATCTCTTCATTTCCTCCGTTTCGAGAAATCGACAAACGGAGGAAATTTTTATGCAAACCAGTGACAAACAGTACTACATCTACATTCGTTCTACCAATACCAGAGTTCCTTGTACTAAGGAACAGTTCAAATCCTACTACCGTGATATCGACGCATACCGCCGCACCAGAATGAATCACGGTCAGTGCACCTGCCCGCCTTCCAAATGGCTCACCTGCGATATGGATTGCTGCAACTGTCCGTATCGTACCAGCGGTAAAAACTACTCCCTCGACAGTCAATTTACAGATAAGAAAGGAAATCCGGTCAACTGGCTCGATTTTCTCCAGGAATCCATGCCGGATCTACAGGCACCTCGTGTTGATGAGGTCGTTACCAACCGTAGCGAGGCTCTTGACATTCTTGAACGCCTGGCTGAGCTCATGCCTGTAGCACTGGAAATTGGTCGCCTTCGAGAGCAGGGCTTCACCGACACAGCTATCTCAGAAGAAATCGGAATTCCAAGAAAGACCTTCACGGATCGTCTGAAAAGAGTCCGTGACGAGCTCAAAGCTGATTATCCAGAATTTTTCTAAAAAACTTTCACACTCTCCGCCAAACGGCGGTCCCCGT
>JAUNAE010000517.1:2211-2448 GCA_030527765.1 Eubacteriales bacterium | reverse complement strand
GATCCGATTGCTATCGTCTGCAATGGGGAAGGGAAAATCAATGGTAGTGAATTAAATCGAAGTCTCCGTGATGAGAATGGTCAAACTTATGACATTCTTGCCGGAGATTTTTTGATTACCGGACTTACCGAAGATGATTTTGCTTCCCTTTCACCGGAACTGACGCAGAAATATGAGAGGATGTTCCATCAGCCGGAAATGTTCGTGAAGATGGGAAGAAGTGTCATGTCGATTCCT
>JAUNAE010000517.1:0-2181 GCA_030527765.1 Eubacteriales bacterium | reverse complement strand
AGAAAAACAGATACGCTTTTGAAGCCAGAACCATCCAAAAATAAAAACAGAGAGATTTTTTGATGGAGGTGCAGGATGAATAACGGTAAGACAATCGGAGAACTCATGGAGGAAATGCGAGAAAAGGCTGGCGCAAAAGAGTACAGCGGTCATTCTTATATGGATCTGGCACGTTTTGCAGAAGAAACTCGTCATATGGTTATCTTTGATACGCTAGCGGAGGATTGCCCGATTGGATGGAAAGGGGAACGTACTCGACTCTTTATTACAGAGGAAGGGTATCAGAAATTTCGTGAACATGAGAAGAATGGTGGTATTAAAATTGTCAGTCATGCAACGGTAAATCATGGCAATTTGAAATATGATCATAAAGAACAAGCAAGATAGGAGGAACCATGAGCGAAGATGTAAAAAAAGTCCCGTTTAAGTGGGAATTTGGAGAGGAAACCGTGTCGTTAAATGTTTCCAGTTATGCGTATACCGCCGGACTTTATATTGGAGTAACCAGTCATGGTGAAGATGGAGCAGAGCCTTTCGCGGATATGACGGTAAACCTTCCGGCGTATTCATTGGAACCCAATGAAGCGTTTATTTGCGGGGATATCAGCAGAGATATGCTGAATTTCATCAAAGAAAATAAGCTTGGAAAAGTGCTACCGTTTGAAGGTCGATCCGGGTATGGAAAGTATAAGGCGGTTACATTTGATCTGGAAAAATTAAAGGAATTTGATCCAGAAGGAGTATCTGCTTTTATGAAGGAACATGACATTCCAGAGAAGAAGACACCAACAAAGAAAAAGCAGAAGAGTCGAGGGATGGAACGCTAATTATTATCTGAACAACGTAGGAAAGGAGGGATTGGATGCAGGAAGAAGTGGAAAACAGGACAGTCAACCTGGCAATCAGTACAACGAAGCTGACAGGCAGGATGATAGTTTCCGGTATTCGAAAATATCTTGGGCATAGGGCAAACAAGAAGAGTTTGCAGGCAGAAAAGGATGCGAATCCGCATGGAAAACAGAGTGTCAAAGATTTGCTTGGACAGAATCAGGGTGCTACCAGTGCAGAAATTGATAAAAGTGGCATAAAGGATTTTGAACAGCTTGCCCGAAAGTATGGAGTGGATTTTGCAGTGAGAAAAGATAAATCTGTGAATCCACCTCGTTATATGGTCTTTGTCAGGGCAAAAGATTCTGATGTATTGGATGCCATCTGTAACGAGCATAATGCACGCTCACTTTCTGCAAAGAAACATCCAAGTGTATTGAAGCAGCTCAGCAAGCTCAAAGCAATCGTTGCTGCCATCCCGAATAAAATTCGTGAGAAGAAACAGGAGCGTGATTTGTGATGAGCAGTAAAGAAGTAAAGAGATTATTGATATTGAATTTACCATATATTTTGTTTGGATTGGTGGCAACCAATCTGGGAGAAGCGTGGCGATTGGCCGAGGGTGCAGATAATTCTGCGAAAATCCTTGGCTTTTTTTATTCCCTTCCGATAGCACTTGGCAGCCCATTGCCGAGCTTTCATCCATTGGATCTGTTAATCGGTGTGATTTGCGGTGCTGTACTCAGGCTTGCGGTGTACCTGAAAGGAAAAAACGCAAAAAAGTATCGTCATAATGTAGAGTACGGTTCTGCCAGATGGGGAACAGCAAAGGATATTGCACCGTTCATGGCACCAAAATTTCAGGATAATGTCATTCTCACGAAGACAGAATCCTTAATGATGTCGAATCGACCTAAGAATCCGGCAAATGCAAGAAATAAAAATGTGTTAATCATTGGTGGTTCCGGTTCCGGTAAAACGAGATTCTGGCTAAAGCCTAACCTCTTACAGATGCACAGCTCCTATGTAGTCACAGATCCCAAGGTGTGAGTTTCCGCTAGAGTGAGTGTGTAAGTACATTAGCCATTTTGGTTTATGGAATTACACACTCATTTTATTTTGTGCCAAGAAAGGGGGTGACGGAGAGTGAAGGAAGAACGCATAACGGCATTGTATGAACGACTTTCAAGAGATGATGAGCTGCAGGGTGAATCCAACAGTATTCTGAACCAGAAGCGGTTCCTTGAAGAATACGCAAAGAAGAACGGTTTCCCACGACTCCGCCACTTCACAGATGACGGATATTCCGGAACGAACTTCAACCGTCCGGGATTCAATGCTCTGCTGGAAGAA
>JAUNAE010000516.1 GCA_030527765.1 Eubacteriales bacterium | reverse complement strand
ACTCGAACCGACGACCTACGCATTACGAATGCGTCGCTCTACCAACTGAGCCAATTCGGCATGACCAAAGTCAACGTACATATTATATACATGACAAACTAAATATGCAAGTGTTTTTTCAATCAGTCCGTTTGCATTTCATCCCCGACTGCCTCTCCATAATGCCTTTGCATTCATCGAACATTTGTTTGCTATTCAGGCAGGATTATGCTATTATCGTTCTAACTACTGACACACTCTCATACGGGAGGAAAATCATGCGTAAGATCACAAATTTTGAAGTGCTGCTCGATGCAGATGATGTTCTGATCGATTGCAACGAATATGCGCTGAAGCTATTAGAAGAAAAAAATCATTGTACCTATTCCATAGATCATGTAACAGACTGGGGATATCTCGGCATTCCCGAAGATGAACGGCTCTCGTTTTTGAACGATCCTGCGTTTTATCGCACTCAGCCTGCCATTCCTGGAGCTGCCGACTTTTTAAAAGAGCTTCTTAGCATGGCAAATGTGACGATCATGACAGCCGTGTATCCTCAGTTTATGGGTGAGCGCATTGAGCGACTTACGAAGCTGTTTCCTTTCTTTCCTATGCAGAACATTATCATGGGGCACAGAAAAGAAATGGTACAGGCAGATGTCATGCTGGATGACGGTGTGCATAATCTACTCAGCAGCGGAGCGTCTCTCCCTGTGCTCTTTCGCCGCCCGTGGAACAGAAAAGCATCCGGTATCTGCTGCGTAAATGATTATAATGATTTTCTGTCTCTGGTTCGTATTATGCAGGGCAACAGAGAGCAGATCAACCGTATGCCCAAGGTTTTGTGCATCGTCGGTCCGAGCGGCAGCGGTAAACACCCCTTCGCTGATGAGTTATGTATGGATGCCGCGTTCGAACAGGTTCGCACCTATACTACTGCTCCCTTCTGTGGACACAATCATCACGTTACGCCGGAGGAGTTCCAGAAAATGCTGGATCAGGGACATTTTCTGGAGGCTACCTACTTTTGTTCCGAGCGCTACGGCCTCCCCTTAAGCGATATCGATGCAGCTCTTTCAAGAGGAAAGCATGCTGTTGCCGTCATGGATATTTCAGGATGCATGAGCGTTTATAATCACTACCCCGATCAGGCTCTGATTCTTTACATCGACAGAGATAAGCGAGGCTGCGTTCATTCTATCTTGAGCAAACCGGGCATTTCCCGAGAAGACCAGGTAGATCGCATTTTGGCTATCGATCTGGAGCAAAAGAATCGCATCCTGGCTGATGAGGTTCTTCAGACACCGTCAAATAATGACTACCGTTCCCTCGTCGCCCACGTCAAAAGCCTTGTTGTATCTTAAGAAGCACGTACAGTACGATTAAATGCACCGGATAATACCCATAGAAAAACCACTTAAAAAAGGTCGCGTGGCGGCCTTTTTTCCCGTTATATCCTCTTAGGATAAGCAACATGGAAAGCCATAACCCTGCGGAAGCAAAAACCGCATTTAGAATCCCTGCTTCGAGTGTTTCCAAAAGGATAAAGACCGCAATGGAGGATATATAGGGAAATATCAGCCATCTTCGTCCATTGCGATCACCGGTCTTGGTCTGCATAGCGTTCCAGAACGACAGCGTAAACAGCGGTGCCATGATAGACCAGTCACACAAAAAGGACACCGCACCTAAAGCCATCAGAAGAATACTTCGACTGGCGATACTTAACTGTATACTGCTTATGATCACAAGACATAAAAGACAGATCAGCAGGCTAAAAAGCATATTAAGCGGAGCCGCCTCTACCTTGCTCTCTTTCCAGAGAACGTGATACGGTATCTGGCTTATCACTGCAAATACCAAAAGCCTAAGTGCATAGCGTCTGACACTGCGTGTGTAAAAAAAACCTTCTGCCAGAAAATAACACATCGTGATTGCTGTAAAATATCCCGCATTGATACATATCGTATACAGAATACTCTGCGGTGAGAGAAACACATGTGCCGCATGGTTTCCGGTCATAGTCAAAATCGCCAGAAGTTTTAAGGCATTTCGGCTAAAGGCAAAATCAGTGTTAACTGTCATTTCCTTCATAGCCATTTACTCATTCTCAATCAGGAGACCTTTGGCTGCGGCTTCTTCCCTTAAAAGACGATTAGCATCATTCAATTTTCCGAATACAGTCAATGGACAAATGACTTTTTTGCATGAAAGCATCACATCTAACGCTTTCTCTATAGTACCTTGTTCTATCTCCTCAAATGCCTTCTCCGCGATAACCGAGTTGGCCAGGTGAACCGCAGCCTCGTAGTCCACGTCATTTTCATGTAAAATGCCCGTAACAAACGGAGTGCCCATGCGCTGCAGTCTGCGATATACCGGTATACCGCTTCCGCCTCCTCCAATTACAAAGACCTGCGGCTCGCCTTTAGAGGGCGGAAGTTCCGTGCATCCAAATGCTGAGTCGTAGCTTCC
>JAUNAE010000515.1 GCA_030527765.1 Eubacteriales bacterium | reverse complement strand
CGAGAGGCCAGCAAAGCCACAACCATTATGCAGAAGTTTATCAAGGGTAGTGAAGCTGACGGGATTCCACCTATGCCTGTTGTCATTGGTATGTCCGCAACTACGCAGAGGTTTAATACTCTGGTAGAAGGAACTGCGTCTACAATCCATAAGTCTATTGTTACTGCCGATGAGGTAAGATCATCCGGTCTTCTGAAGGATCGAATCGTTATCACTTATCCAGAAGAAGGAGCAGTGAATAATGACATGGCAATTCTGCAAGCAGCTGCTGATGATTGGAAGGAGAAATGGGAGCACTGGACGCAATATTGCTATGAGCAGCATTATGCGTATGTGAATCCAGTTCTGATCATCCAGGTACTCAACGGTAGCGGAAGCAAGCTGACAGACACAAATCTTGATGATTGCCTCGCAAAAATAGAAGAGCGTGCAGGAGTTAAATTTGAGAATGGACAGGTCGTTCACACATTTGGAGGCACAACTGCTTCTTTAATAGTGAACGGTCTGGAAGTGCGCTATGAAGAACCATCTCGTATTGCCGATGACAGGCATATTCGAGTTGTATTCTTCAAAGAAAACCTTTCTACAGGATGGGACTGCCCAAGAGCAGAGACGATGATGTCCTTCAGGCATGCAACTGATGCAACTTACATTGCACAACTCCTTGGTCGAATGGTTAGAACTCCAATGCAGATGCATATTCAGGTGGATGAAGTCCTGAACGATGTTCATCTCTATTTGCCGTATTTTAATGAAGCAACAGTAAAAGATGTGGTAGAAGCGTTGCAAAGCGCTGAGGGCAGTAATATTCCTACAGATATTTATGGAGAACCTCTATCTGGTAAGACGTTCGATACACTGACGGTAAAACCGAAGAAAAAAGACAAGGTATATCCGGGACAGATGTCGATAGATGATTTCTTTAATCCGACTACGGGGTTATCAAATAATCCGTCAACTGTTTCAAATTCTGGAAACATACCGGAGCAGCAAGACCAGAAACAGCAGGATCAGTCTGTCGTACAGAACAATCCATTTCAGGATACTACAGAATCTGATGAGCATGAGAGCGTGTTTTCAACAAATCCGGATAAGCATGAGCGAGACGGAGATCAGGAATCCGTTCAGCAATCACAGTCACCAGAGAATTCTGGTTCAGACACTCAAAACGGGAACGCAGAAGCTCCGGAAGTGGCTCAGGAAGAGGCACCAGAGCGGGAAGAAGATCTCTTCGATCGTGAAGCAGTGATGAAATTCATCAATGACGCCGGACTGCTTTCTTACAATGTAAGATCTCTTAGGATCAATGATTATCTCAAATCGCTCTATAGAATGGCTCACTTCCTCAGTATGTCAAAATTACATCGAGAGGCGATTCGAGAAGTACAAAATGAAATCGCTGAGATGATTCATGATTATGTAGAGGATCTGAAAGCAAAGAATAAATATGATGATCTTGTGAAGCAGGTAAAGCAGTTTAAGCTGGCTACGCAGATTTTTGATGCGTTTGGAGAGACCGTAGACAACTATTCAGTTCATGATCTGTTTACGACAACTGATACTGATATCGAGCGTCAATTCCAAATTGCAGATACTAAGCTCGGACGTGAAGGAATAGGACTTACTTATATAAATAAGTATGCTGATATGTATGATCTGGCACAATACAAGGTTGATGTTATTCTATTTGTGGCCGACGAAGAGTGTATGAACAGATTGCATACGTATGCAGAAGAGCGTTTTCATGGTATGAACGATGATTATAGACGGTATATTGCTACCATCGATTCTGAGAGACTTCGGAGAGATTACGATAGTATCGTATCTGACGGAGACCCGATAAGTAAGCATAACTTCCGTTTGCCAGAGACGATTCAAGTACCGCACGATGCTGGCGGCAAAGAATATAGAACACACCTATTTGTTGGGGAATCAACTGGAACTGCGAAAATGAAACTGAATAGCTGGGAAGAGGGCGTGATTGCCGAAGAAGAAAAACGCGATGATTTTGTTTGTTGGATTCGTAATCCTTCCAGAGCTTCCTGGGCATTGTGTATTCCGTATGAAATCGAAGGTGAGATCAAGCCTGCATATCCGGATTTTATAGTCGTAAGAAAAGATGAACGTACCGGTTATGTGATTGATATTCTAGAGCCTCATAGTGCTGATTTTAAGGATAATCTTGGAAAAGCAAAAGGTTTTGCTGAATATGCTCGTCAGAATCCAGGTGTAGGAAGAATTCAGATCATACGCATGAGCAAGGATGCTGCTGGAAATAATCAGTTCAAGAGACTGGATATGTACAGAACAGCTATCCGGGACAAGGTTTCTCATGCGATTAACACAGATGAACTGGATCACATCTTTGATACGGATGGTTTCTTCGGGTAACACAATTTAATTATTCAGCACCTTTTAATTATTTGATTTTTAGTACACCGCAAGGCTGATACCGCA
>JAUNAE010000514.1 GCA_030527765.1 Eubacteriales bacterium | reverse complement strand
GCTCGATGACCGCACAGCAACCTATTGGTGATAAGATCAGCCTCGGTTTGTGGCCACTGATGGATCATGAATCGGACTGAACTTATTCTCAACAAGGTGCTAAAGCTTGATCGATGGGTGTTATGAGGTTGTGATTATTGGCTCCTGTCGAAAACGATGGGAGTCTTTTTTATTGCCACTCTTCGTAGGATCATATATCGAAGAGGAGGCATAAGAGTATGCGTAATGTAACTGAATTATCAAAACTGAATGGAAAAGTGTATGTGTATCTGAAGGATGAGGTGATTGCAAGAAGGTTCCTGCAGGATGCAGAGAATGAAGGTTTCACCTTTGGATATGGAGAAAAACCAACGGCCAGACCGGGAAACAACCTTTACACGGTGAACCGTGATTGGACGATCAGTCATGTAGGATGGGCTGGCCATATGGCATTTCAGTCAGCAAAATATGTTGGAGAACAGGAACTGATCCGTGTGGATTATGAGAGATATCTGCTTGGAGAAGATGATTATATGATTAAAAAAAGTGTTGACCCTGACATTATGTCATAGTTTATCATATATTCAACAGGGACAAGAAAGAAGGGTGATATCATGATGACAGTAAAAGAAGTAAGTGACATTTCAGGGGTAAGTGTACGATCTCTGCATCATTACGACAAGATTGGACTTTTGCCTGCCACTGCGGTCACAGCTGCAGGTTACAGGCTTTATGATGATAAGGCCTTAGAACGATTGCAGATGATTTTACTTTTTAAAGAACTTCAATTTCCGTTAAAGGATATCAAAGAGATTTTAGATGATCCTAATTTTGATCGAAGCAAAGCATTAGGGCAACAAATCAAGCTTTTGCAACTTCGGAAGGAACACCTTGAAAATCTTATCGATCTTGCGACCGGAATAAAAATGTTAGGAGTTGGTAAATTGAATAAGTTTGGTTTTGAAGCATTTGATACACGAAAGATAGATGAGTATGCTGCTCAGGCAAAAGAGTCCTGGGGAAAAACAGACGCCTGGAAGGAGTATGAGCAGAAATCTGCAGGACGTTCCAAAGAACAGGAAATAGTAATTGGTCATAAGATGATAGCTATTTTTGCAGAGTTTGGTCAGATCATTGATAGAGGACCTGATTCAGAAGAAGCACAGATGCTTGTAAAGAAATTGCAGAATTATATTACTGAGAACTTCTATACCTGCACCGATGAGATTTTGGAAAGTCTAGGACTTATGTACGCTGGCGGTGGTGATATGACAGCTAACATTGATAAAATGGGCGGAGAGGGTACTGCTGTATTTGCAAATGAAGCGATCGAAGCATATATTCTCTCAAAATAAAAATTATGTCTTGACTCTCCTCTTAGGGGAGCATCCAGAATAAGGATTGTAACGAAGGAGGTGAATGTCAAATGCTGAAAATCGGAGAATTTTCAAAGCTTTCTCATCTGACAGTAAAAGCACTCAGGTTTTATGAAAAAGAAGGCCTTCTGATACCGGCATCCATCGATTCCTGGACCGGGTATCGATTTTATGAAACCTATCAGCTTACCCAGGCGGCTCAGATCAAAGCGTATCGGCAGCTTGGATTGTCCATTGATGAGATAAAGGATATCCAAAAAGGTAAAGATGCAAAAATCATCTTTACAGAAAAAGCAAAAGCACTGCAGGAACAGAAAGACGACATCGATATTCGCCTCTCCATAATCAATCATATTTTGGAGGATGAAGAGATGAAATATCAGGTAACAGAGAAGATTATTCCGGCAACGATCGTTTATTACTCAGAGACTGTTTTAGATAAGTACTCAGACAGCATGATGTGGATCCCTGCCCAGGGAGCAGAGTGTAAGGCGTTGAATCCAGATCTGAAATGTGCAGAGCCGCCATATGAGTTCTGTGAATATCCGGATGGTGAGCACAAGGAAACAGATATCCAGATCAGACACAATGAAGCTGTCACTGCGTTCGGAGTGGAAAATGATAATATCAAATTCCGTCAGCTTCCGGAGACGAAAGTAATCAGTATTTTCCATAAAGGAGCCTACGACCAGATCGGTGAAGCCTATGCTTATATCATGAAGTATGCAGAGGAAAATGGTTATGAAGTCGCAGGACTTGCCAGAGAATGTTATATCGATGGCATCTGGAATAAAGAATCGATTGAAGAATGGCTGACTGAGATTCAGTTGCCGGTGAAGTAATGCTAACGAATAACAATGATAAAGGGACCATCTCTGTAACAGGAGATGGTTCTTTTGGCATAAATGTGATATCATAAATCCAGCGGACAAATCATGCCGCAAAAAAATACTATTTTACAGGAGCGTGCTTTTTGACAATTAGCAGAACACTGGAGATTGTAGCGTAACCGGGAGGTTGCGAATACGATCAATCACAACCTCCCGCTGTAATAGCAGTTGACGTTAACAACATTCAGGAGGAAAAACAATGAATACAAATAACATTA
>JAUNAE010000513.1 GCA_030527765.1 Eubacteriales bacterium | reverse complement strand
TTCTCTTCCGTGCTTTCTTCTGTGACGGTCTTCTTTTCCGTATTCTCTTCTGCGATGTTCTTCTCTTCCACGTTCTCTTCCGATATCTGTCTTTGCATCTGTACTGTTGTTTTCGTCATTTTCTATATCCCGACTGCTGCCGTATCTGCCAAGTATCTGTCAAGTTCAAGTTCTTCTTTACTATTTTAAGGAATCCGGACCTTACCGCCTATATCCCCGCGCAAAAAATATGTGATATTTACCTCCGGAGATATCCCGGAGGGATCTTGACTGTGACAAAAAAAGAGCAGCTGCACCGAATCACGGTACAACTGCTCCCCAAGCTCGACTATTCAATTCATGTAATCTCAAAAATCAACCAACAATGACTTATTTGGTAGATTCCGGGATCTCATTTTTTATTAGACTGCTGCGCGCAGACCGTCTAATACGTTCTCGAAGTGCTCATCCACTCCGTTGTACTCAACAAGGAGCTCTCTGCTCATGTCAAGTCCCATAACGCCTACGATCGATTTTGCATCAACCGTATACTTGCTTGTGCTCAGAGAAGATACATTAATGTCAAATGTACATTTGGATGCCGCATTTACGAAATTCTGTACTTCTTCCGGTCTTAACTTGATAGTCTTTTTGTTCTGCATGGTCTTACTTCCTTTCACCACAGGATTCAAAATATTTTTCCGGACTAGCGGCTGAAATATTATTGAAAAAATTTTGTAATCGTTTTCACGGATGTTATATACCACATTATTTTTCGATTGTAAACAAAATTCTGAATTTTTTTCTTTTTTTGGGTTTCGGGAGGCCGCAGGGTCTGTTCTCTTATTGCAATTCCCACGCAAAAGTGCTTATTATTATATCTGTCATGATGATAATAAGTTAGAAAGGAAACAATACTATGGCACAGACACATCTGATCATCCCGGAAAACTACGAGTCCGCGCTTGATCTGCATCAGACACAGGTTGGAATTAAAACCATTAAGGATTTCTTTCAGAATCTTCTCGCAGAGAGACTCAATCTCCTGAGAGTATCCGCACCTCTTTTCGTAAATCCAAATTCGGGTCTGAATGATAATCTGAACGGTGTTGAACGTCCGGTATCCTTTGACATACTCGAAAGCGGTGACGATGCGGAAATCGTTCATTCCCTGGCAAAGTGGAAAAGATTTGCTCTGAAAAAGTACGGTTTCAATCACGGTGAAGGACTGTATGCCGATATGGAGGCGATTCGCCGCGATGAGACAGCCGACAATATTCATTCCATCTTTGTCGATCAGTGGGATTGGGAAAAGATCATCACCAAAGAAGAACGTACCATTGATACCTTCAAGGAAAATGTAAAAAACATTTATAAAGTTCTGCGCAAGACCGAGAAATACATGGCGATCCGCTATGACTATATCGAAGAGATCCTTCCTCACGATATTTTCTTTATCGGCACCGATGAGCTCGAGGACATGTATCCCGACCTCACTCCGAAAGAAAGAGAATATACGATCACAAAGGAAAAAGGCGCTGTCTGCATTATGAAGATCGGCGACAAGTTAAAGTGCGGCGAGCCGCACGACGGCCGCGCTCCCGATTACGATGACTGGCAGCTCAACGGCGACATCATCGTATATTATCCCGTGCTGGACATCGCACTCGAGCTCTCCTCCATGGGAATCCGCGTAGATGAGAAGGCTCTCGTCGAACAGCTTGAGAAAGCAGGCTGCCCCGAGCGCGCAGAGCTTCCCTTCCAGAAGGCAATTCTGAACAAGGAACTCCCCTACACCATCGGCGGCGGCATCGGCCAGTCCCGTATCTGCATGTTCTTCCTCAGAAAGGCACATATCGGAGAAGTACAGTGCTCTCTCTGGCCCAAGGAACAGATCGAGGCATGCGAGGAACACGGCATTCATCTTCTGTAATAATTTCTGTAATCGAATCAAATACAGACAGACTTCTAAAAGAGCGAAGGATCTCTTAGATCCTTCGCTCTTTTTATATTTCAAACAAGTATTTAATTCACATACAATACTTCCAAAGAGGGACATGGAAAAAGATATAGGTTCTGCCACTACCGTGCTGGTAGTAAAACCGGCCGCTACCCTTGACAGGACTCCAAAGAGGTGCACGCAAGTCGTACTGACGGCGAAGAACTCAGAAACAATCTATTTTCTCTCCGTCGCTTCGGGGCAGTGTAGCACCTCTTTAGTCCCCTATCAAGGGCAAGTCCCTGCGGGATAGCTGGTTTTTCCTCGGGCTCGGAATCTTGAAACAATCTATATAGTTCTGTCTCAGCAGGATAATGTATACCATACTTCTGAAGGGCTGCGCCGGGAAGCTTTTCCTGAAAGAGCGTAGGGGAAATTTTCCTTGGTTTAAGGGCCTACCCGGGAAGAAAGCAGTTGCAATTGCCCTAAAATCTGGATTTTCTTTTGAATTTAGGGCTTTCCCGGGAAGAAGGCAATTGAACTTGCCCTAAAATCTG
>JAUNAE010000061.1:4963-13469 GCA_030527765.1 Eubacteriales bacterium | reverse complement strand
TAGATACCTTTAAGAAGGATATGCAAGAAGCTTTTCAGCTCGGTGCTGTGGAAGGTGATTATAAGGCAGATGTTAATGAACAGATATTACCTGAGAGAGATATTGATGAATCATTGAATGCAAAAGGATCTGTTGCGTATGTAGCAGTTGATGATGCTAGAAATATCATTGGTGGAGCAATCCGTTGTGATTGATGAAAAGACCGGGCATAATCACCTTGATTTTCTATATGTGAAGCATGGTATTCAAAGCAAAGGTGTAGGAAGATTTATCTGGAATGAAATAGAAAAACTATATCCAGATACAAAGGTATGGAGAACATGTACACCGTACTTTGAAAAGAGAAATATCCACTTTTATGTGAATATATGCAGATTCCATATAGTTGAATACTATAATGCGTATCATGCTGATCCAAATACTCCTGAGGATTTTTATGGTGCTGATAATGACGGCATGTTTGAATTTGAGAAAGTGATGGTGAAATAGTTTGAAGATAACGATATTGAATGGTAGTCCTAGAAAACAGGGTAATACGCAGATTATGGTAGATGCATTTTGCAAAGGTGCTAATGAAGCAGGGCACATCACGGAAGTTTTGCCGATTGCAACTATGAATATTAATGGTTGTATCGCCTGTAAGTACTGTTTTGCACATGATGGTGTTTGCTCTCAGAAAGATGATATGAGCAAGGTGCTTGAAAGTATTGATAAAGCGGATATGGTTGTGTTTGCGTCACCGATTTATTGGTTTGACATTTCAGCTCAGTTAAAGACAGTCATTGATAGAATGTACGCAAGAGGTAAGGTTGGATTTCATTTCAATAAGACGGCATTACTTCTTGATTCAGGAGCGGACAATGTTTATTCTGCAGCAATAGCTCAATATAAAATGATGACTGGATATCTGAAATGGGAAGATAAGGGAATCATAACAATTCCTAATATGGCTGATAAGGGAAGCATGGCCGATGCACCAAGACTTGAAGAAGTGTATCAGCTTGGCAGAAATCTATAAGATAGGAATGCAACAAATCGAAAGATTTTTAGAATAGGAGTGAATGAATGGATTTACTTGATAATATCAGAGCCTTTATTCGGATGGAATTACCATCGGATAAATTAAAGGAGATTATATCGGATGTTCCGAACGAACAGGATTGTGTTGTTCCTCTTGAAGATTGGATTGTACTGTATGAAAAAATGTTAAATTCTGATATGGTCGTAGATGAATTTTTCGATTGCTTTATGAAAGCATATTTTTCTCTGACAGAGGATTCTGGCATCTATATATTTCCAGAAAATCAATCTGAAATAGATGGCTTAAAGAGTGGCAATTACTTTATTGAGGACATGAATATCCTGGTTTCCTGGGATTTCTACGATGAGTATCAAGGCATGTCATTAAAGGATGCATTGCTTGAATATGATTTTGTGAAGGAAGCTTATGAATGTTGCAAAGCTAATATCAACAAACCATTCTCAGAACACATTTTCCCCAAATCAGCGAAGCAAAAATATATTCAGTTTCTGAATGATGCGCTAAAGGGTAAGAGCCAGGAAGAGTTGGATCTGTATCGCAGGTTCGTTGAAGAATTGTGTGAGGTGGATGACGTTATAGCACTAGAGTGCAAGGGCTATGGATGCTATGGCGGCGATGAGGCATATGAATGTGATTGGGTTACTTCCAGAGATTGTATGCTGCGGCTGCTTAATGTAAATCCAAGTGAAAAACGAAAAGCTGTTTATGCAAATACCCTTGGGTATATTTATTACTATGGTCGCTGCAATGATAAGATTCCAGAATATGAGAAAGCTTTTCAGATGTATTCTATTGGTGCCGCTGGCGGTATGATTGAATCCATGTACAAGTTGGCAGATATGTACCTTGGAGGAAAGGGTGTGCCGCAGAACAGTCTTGCTGGCGAAAATATCATTCAGTGGATTTATAACCATCATTACAAGGATTTTTTGTGGGGAGATGGTGGAAAGATAGCAGATTTGGCATTACGCATTGGGAGTTTGGAAGCAGAAAAAGGTCATGACCGATGGGCGTTGTTTTATTTAACTCAGGCAGATTATGCGATTCGCAAAAGAATGCCGGAAGGTCATTATGGCGACCAGAAAGTTTTTCGTTCTATTCAAGAACAACTTGAGAAAGCGAGAGATGTTCCGTATTATCAGGCGGATAGGAAGAGTATTTCAGGAAAACGTCCGGTCGCAATAGATAATGCATTCTCTGGCAACTATATCGTAAAGATCCAGTTAAAGCCCTTGAAGAGTTCGTTGAAAATAATTGCAGTAAGGAGACCTAAGCCATCTAAATGGAAAGCTAAGTTGATTGAGGTGGCATTCCCGGAGTATGGATATTATAACCTTCAAGATTCAATCATTGAGAAAGCGTCTGGAAATATAGAATACACTACAGCATCTGGGGATCCTGAGTTCTACGCAGAGAGAATGGAATTTGACTCTGAAACCAGAACACTTTCGTTCTTTTTGTTGGATGAAGTCGTTGCTACAGTGCAGGCAGATAAATTTTCTTTCAGGTTCTTGAAAATAGATTATAACGTAAATGGATGATGGGCTTAGGATTTCTTGGTATGCATTCCTGCACGTGCAAAGAACTATCTGGAAGATAAAATAGCTTCCTGTCAGCCAATGACTTCCTACTGAATCCAAACAGTCTAGAACGGTGAGATGGGAAAGAGAAAAGCAGCCAGTAGGGAACAGATTCCAGTTTTCCTTTAAGTTCACATATTACATAGCAGTCTTGTACGTAATTGTATGAGGCTGCTTTTATTATGCCGAGAAAGGAGCAGAAAACGAATGAAATTAGTATTGGCGGAGAAGCCGTCGGTGGCACAGTCCCTCGCCAAGGTGATTGGTGCCAGAAAACGAGGAGATGGGTATCTGGAGGGAAATGGCTATATCGTCAGTTGGTGTGTTGGTCATCTGGTGGAGCTTGCACAGCCGGAGACCTATGATGAGAAATATGGGAAATGGCGATATGATGACCTTCCGATTCTTCCGGGGAACTGGCAGTATCAGGTATCTTCATCTACTAAAAAGCAGTTTGGGATTTTAAAGAAGCTGATGCAGAGAAGCGATGTAGAAAGTCTTGTGTGTGCAACCGATGCAGGACGAGAGGGAGAATTAATCTTCCGCCTGGTTTATCACCAGTGCGGATGCAAGAAGCCTTTCGAGAGATTGTGGATTTCCTCCATGGAGGATTCTGCGATACAGGAAGGATTTGCAAATCTTAGAAATGGAACTGAATATGATGCTTTGTATGAAGCAGCCTTATGCCGAGAGCGTTCTGATTGGATAGTTGGAATCAATGCTACTCGGCTTTTTTCATGCCTGTATGGTCAAACATTGAATGTGGGTAGAGTGATGACACCGGCGCTTGCCATGGTTGTTATGAGAGATGCAGCGATTCGAGGCTTTAAGCCGAAGCCATTCTATACCGTGAAAGCACAGCTCGATGGATTTGCGGTGACAAGTGAACGCATCAAAGACAAAGATGCTGCAGCAGAGCTGAAGAGGCTGTGCCAGAACACGGGATATATGAATATTCGAAAAGCGGAGAAGAAAGAGAAGCAGGAGAAAGCACCACAGCTTTATGATCTGACTTCTCTACAGAGAGATGCCAACAGGCAGCTTGGCTTCACTGCACAGCAGACACTGGATTACACGCAGAACTTATATGAAAAGAAGCTTGTGACCTATCCAAGAACGGACAGCCGATTTTTGACAGATGACATGGAAGGCACCGTTCCGACATTAGTGCATAAGGTGCAGGCTGCATTCGGAATATCTGGCGAAGCTCCGGTGAATGCGAAGCAGGTCATCAATTCTTCGAAGGTAACCGATCACCATGCCATTATTCCAACTTTGACAGCCACTTCATTCGATACCGCAGAGCTTCCAAGTGGAGAAAAAGCAGTATTGGAGATGATTGTGACCAGACTGATCTGTGCAGTTGGAAATCCATGCCGCTATTCAGAAACCACAGTAGAAGCAGAGTGTGGTGAGCAGATCTTCAAGGCTAAGGGAAAGATGGTTCACAGTCTTGGATGGAAACAGTATTGCGGTAATAACGAGAAGAAAGACTCAGATGAAACAAAGATGGAAATTCCCGCAGTACAGGAAGGTGAAAAGGTAGCAGTCGTATCGGCTGCGATAAAGGAAGGGCAGACAACACCACCGAAGAGATATACTGAGGATCTTCTGCTTCAGGCGATGGAGAGTGCCAGTTCAGATGAGTTCCCGGATGAAGTAGAGCGCAAGGGCATTGGAACACCGGCAACGAGGGCAGGAATTATAGAAAAGCTGGTAGCAAAAGGGTTTATCAATCGTGTGGGAGACAAGAAAACAAAATATCTGGTTTCTACAGATAAAGGGACAGCACTGATTACGGTGATTCCGGAGCAGATCCAGTCCCCGTCCATGACCGCTGAATGGGAAGAAAAGCTGTTGCAGGTAGAAAAGGGACAGCTGAGTGCCAATGAATTTATGAAAGAAATCACCGGTATGATTTCAGACCTTGTAGAGAGGTATGAAGTGATCAAGGGTGCGCAATTCCTGATGAACTCGGAGGGAAAAGCAATCGGCAATTGTCCGGCCTGTGGGAATGAAGTGGTTGAAAAGGAAAAGGGTTGGTTCTGTAGCAATCAAAATTGCAGATTTGGCATATGGAAAGACAATCACTATTTCAAAAAACTTGGAAAGAAGATGACACCGGAGATTGCTGAAAAGCTCGTAAAAGAAGGCAAGGTGGCGCTGAAGGGCTGCATATCAAGAAAAACCGGAGGCAGGTATAACGTAGTGATTTCCGCAATTCCGAAAGAAGATGGAAGTGTGGAATTTCAGATGAATTTTGACAATGGAGGAAAGAGAAAGAATGGATAGAAGCATTCGTTTTATTACGAGTCGTTACGAAGATAAGTTTAAGATCCCGGACGGCGGGGTGATCGGAGTCACCTATCCGGATCGTAAGTTTTCTATGAAATGTGAGTATGTGGACAGTTACCATATGAGGCTTGGAAGTGATGTGCTTCACATCTGCCAGTTCGCGGAATTGCTGGAGCATGGAGGCGGTGAATGCAAGCCGGAGGAAGTTCTCAAGGAAAATGAAGCTGCCTGGGATATTGGAAACAAAGGATTCCTGGCGATTCAGACCTGTGATACCGGCTATGACTACACACTTTATGATCATGACTTCAATGAGATTGATGGTGGTCAGATTGATGATGAAGACAGCAGTATCAATGCAATCAGAAATGAGATCTTACAGGACTTCGGGTGGGACAAACAGTCCATGACACTGGTGGATTATGAGGACTTAATGGAGCAGGTAGAGGAAAAGCAGGAGGAACCGTTTTCCGCCAAAAGAGAATCGGCCTTAGAAACGCTGCATGGATTGAACGGTCATGGTAAGGAAAATCCATCGGGACGACACAAAACGGAGGTGGAGAGATGAGCAGGTATCATTTAACGAAAGGCGAGATGGAGACGCTGATCAATTATGACGAGGATAGTGATAGAGCCAATATCTACACGTATGATCAGAAGCTGATTCACAAACTGGATGGATTGGTAAAAAAATACCCGGATCAGTTTATTTGTAAGAGCAAAGGTCCTTTCAGATCCGGTATTTATGAAGTGCCAAAGAAATGTGTCAGTGTGAGACCACCTTACAGTGAGAAGCGCAGAAACCAGCAGATTATGGATGCCAAGGTCAATGGATCACCTTTTGCAGAAATGGAGGACAAAGATGACGAATAAGATTAGAAAATGGGATGAGGTTCATGGAGACGCAACGCCGGATGAAGCAATGGTGGCTTTCCTGGAAAGTGCCAATGACAGCTATGCGATTTTGCAGCTGAAATCTTCCGAAGAAACAGTATTTGAGAGATTTATGTCGATGGATTACTTGAAGCGACAAGGGAAAGAACCGGAGATTGATCACTATGAGGTGGTATATACGGCACCGCTTCTTGCGTATAAGGACGTTAATACCATGTTGGAAGAGACTTATGTGAAGTTCAATATGGAACGACCTACAGATTTCACCGGTCACAGCTTATCGGTCAGTGACATCGTGGCTCTGAAACAGAATGGTGTGGTAAGTTGCCATTACGTGGATTCTATTGGATTTAAGGAACTTCCGAACTTCTTAAAGCCGGAGAATTACCTGAAGTATGCGGAAATGTCTATGGAAGATGATTACGGCATGATTGATGGAGTGATTAACAACGGAAAGAAAGAGGAGCCGGTGGAGAAACCATCTGTCTTAGAACAGCTCAAGGAAAAAACAGAAGAACCGCCTTGTATCAGAAATCCGAAGAAACCGGAGGAGAGGGGATTGGAGTAATGAATTTTACGGATGATGAATGGACAATCATGATGATCTATAACCCAGATACAGATCGTCAGGGAATGATAGAAGCACTGCAGGAAATGCAGAAGCAGCTAACCGGAAGAGATCGAAACCTTAGAAAATGGACGAAATCCCTTCTTGAAAAGTTAGAGCAGATGTCCGATGAGGAGTTTGCAGAACTGGATTTGTATCCCGATATTTAACAGGAGGAAAAGCATGCCAAATAAAACTGAATACTATTCCCGTATGGCAGAAGATGCTGCCAGACAGGTAACCAAGAGCCGTGAGCAGTGGACCGCATTTTTGACCACAGCTGCACGGCTTTATAAATATCCGTATCCGGATCAGCTGATGATTTTCACCCAGAGACCGGATGCAACAGCCTGTGCTGAATATGACCTTTGGAATAATCGTATGAATCGCTATGTGAAGCGAGGAGCCAAAGGAATCGCACTTGTTGATAACAGCGGAGAGTATCCAAGACTCCGCTATGTTTTTGATGTATCGGATACCGGCGAAAGAAGAAATTCAAGACAGGTCAATCTCTGGACAATGCAGTTAGATCAGGAAGCACCGATTCTGCAGCACTTAGAGCAGGTCTATGGCCTTCCGCATGATTCCACGTATCTGGAAGATCAGCTTTGGGCGATTGCAGATCGAATGACAAGAGACTATTGGAGCAATTACAAGAATACGATTCGCGACATCGTTGATGACAGCTATCTTGCAGATTATGATGAACTCAACATCGAAGCAGCTTTCCACCGTGCATCACAGGTAAGCATCTGTTATCAGCTTTTCACCAGAATTTTTGGAAATCCTGATGATTTCTTTGATTCGGATGATTTTAATGCGGTAATGGATTTCAACACACCGGCTGCAGCCAATGTACTTGGAACAGCAGTAAGCGAGATGGCATCTCAGATCTTTCTTGAGATGGAACGTGCAGTAAGAAATTATGAGAGAAATAAGCAGACAGAAAGGAGCCAGGAAGATGGTAGAGAACATGAAAGAAATGACTTACACGCAGGCAGGGGATTATCTGATCCCGAATATCCAGTTGGAAATGCAGGAGACGAAACCACTGGGCAAGTATGGCAGAATGAGGAGAGCGTATCTGCAGGAGAACAACACGCTTCTGTACAATCATCTGACACTGACAGAGAAGCTGTTTCCGCACCTTTACGAGATTCAGGAGACAGCGACAGCACGAATCGAGCAGATGATGACGGAACTTCTCAAACAGAATCCGGCACCGGACAAGAAGAACGACCAGATGGGCTGGGTACAGCATATGAACATGCTGAAAGCACAGGCAGAGGAAATCGTAGTAGCGGAACTTATAACCAATTAAATCTGTTTTCCCTGTTTCCTTCCGAAGAAGAACAGATTAAGAACATCGATAGCCAGGTGGAAACACCGGTCATGACAGCGGAGAGTGAAAAGCCCTCCGCTTTTTCTATTTCTGACGATGAGATTGATAAAGTACTTCGCAGAGGATCCGGCTTTGCAGGTGGAAAGATTCGTATCTATGCCATGTATCAGCAGCAGGGGGATGCAAAGGAAAGAGCCGATTTTCTGAAGAATGAATATGGAACAGGTGGTCATAGCTATACCTTCGATGATGGCAGTCATGGCTTTGTGGATTACGATGCCAAGGGATTCTTTATCAGAAGCTATGGTCATGATAAAGAAGTAAGACTCAAGTGGCCGGAAGTGGATAAACGACTTAAGAATATCGTAGATCGTGGAGAGTATCTGAATGAGAAGGAGCTTTTCCAGTATCAGCAGATTGAAGCTGATTTTGCAGGGGATGTACCCATGCCAAGTCCTGCGCATAGATTTCCACCGGAAGCACCAGCTGCAGAAGAAAAGCCTGCACAAATGCCGGAGACAGAAAGCACAGATGACTTCCGAGTAGGAGATACCATCACACTGGATGGAAAAAACTTTGTGATCGAATCTGTCGGTATGTTTGATGTGCACCTTCGAGATCCGGAATCGGTATTTCCAATCTTCCGTGCAGAGAGCAAGGAGAATCTGGAAAGACTTCTTGGCAGAGAACCCATCGAGTCTGTGGAAGAACTTGAGAATCAACCGGAGCAGCCAGATCAACCAGAT
>JAUNAE010000061.1:0-4953 GCA_030527765.1 Eubacteriales bacterium | reverse complement strand
AACAGTCAGAACAGACCAAAGAGTTAGAGTCTGAGAAGATTTCGGATGAGCCTGAACCTACTGCCGAAAACATTCCGGCGCAGAACTTCCGTATTACAGACGATCACTTAGGAGAAGAAAGTCCCAAGGAAAAGTTCCGTGCCAATATGGAGGCGATTCATACCTTGCAGACACTGGAAGCGGAGAATCGTAATGCGACACCGGAAGAACAGCAGATTTTGTCGAAATATGTCGGATGGGGTGGCCTTGCGGATGCCTTTGATGAAAGAAAGAGTGCTTGGTCTTTAGAATATCAGGAGTTAAAAAGCACGTTATCCGAGGATGAATATGCTGCAGCCAGAGCATCTACGCTGAATGCACATTACACAAGCCCAGTAGTCATTCAGGCTATGTATGATGCAGTGGAACGGATGGGATTTGAACATGGTAATGTACTGGAGCCTTCCATGGGTGTCGGTAACTTCTTTGGAATGATGCCCGCGGACATGCAGGAAAACAGCAGACTTTATGGTGTGGAACTGGACTCCATTACCGGCCGTATCGCTCAGAAGCTTTATCCGAATGCGGATATCACCGTAGCAGGATTTGAAACCACAGATCGCCGTGATTTCTATGATCTTGCGGTAGGCAATGTGCCGTTTGGAAATTATAAAGTGGCAGATAAGCCATACGATAAGCTGGGATTTTCCATTCACAACTACTTTTTTGCTAAGACTCTGGATCAGGTGAGACCTGGTGGTGTGGTTGCCTTTGTGACAAGCAGATACACGATGGATGCCAAGAATCCGGATGCCAGACGATATATGGCGCAGCGTGCGGATTTCCTTGGTGGGATCCGTCTTCCAAACAATGCATTCCGCGCAAATGCCGGTACGGATGTAGTGTCCGATATTATCTTTTTACAGAAGAGAGATCATCCTATCGATATTGATCCGGACTGGGTGCATTTAGGACAAACGCCGGATGGAATCACTTTAAACAGCTATTTTGTGGACCACCCGGAAATGGTTCTTGGGGAGCTTACAACGGAGAGTACCCAGTATGGCAAGGAAGAATGCACGGTACTTCCGATTGAAGGAGCCAATCTTTCTGCACAGCTGCAGGAAGCAATCCAGAACATTGGCGGCACTTATCAGGCCCTTGAACTTACCGAGTCAGAAGACCTGACTAAGACAGGGGATACGATTCCGGCAGATCCGAATGTGAAGAACTTCTCCTATACCGTAGTGGATGATGATGTGTATTTCCGTGAGAACTCGATTATGAGAAAAGCGGAATTGTCAGAGACTGCAACCGGCAGAATCAAAGGAATGGTAGAGCTTCGCACCATTGTGCAGGAACTCATTGACTACCAGCTTCAGGATTATCCGGATGAGGCAATTGCCGAGAAGCAGAGAGAACTGAATGTTGCCTATGACAGCTTCAGCGCTAAGTATGGACTGATCAATGCCAGGGCAAATGCACAGGCATTTTCGGAAGATTCGTCTTATTATCTGCTTTGCTCCTTAGAGAATGTGGATGAGAACGGACAACTGGAATCCAAGGCGGATATGTTTAATAAGCGAACGATTCGTCCGGAGAGAACCATTACCAGTGTGGATACACCAGCGGAAGCACTTGCAATCTCCATTGGTGAGCGAGGGAAGGTGGACCTGCCGTATATGGCAGAGCTTTTAAATGATCCGGATCATTATGACCGCATCATTACCGAGCTTCAGGGAATCATCTTTAAGGATCCAAAAGCATCGGAGAGTGTGATCGAAGGATGGCAGACGGCGGATGAATATCTGTCCGGTAATGTCAGAGAGAAATTAAAAGAAGCAAGATCGGCAGCATTGGAGCATCCGGGATATGCCATCAATGTGGCAGCCTTGGAGAAAGCACAGCCAAAAGATTTGGATGCGTCAGAGATTGATGTTCGACTTGGTGCAACCTGGATTGATAAAAGCTATATTCAGCAGTTTATGGAGGAGACTTTCGAGCCTCCTTATTATTTGCGCAGAAATATCGAAGTGAAGTTTGCACCAATGACTGCAGAGTGGCAGATCACAGGAAAAACGACACCGAGCAGAAATGATGTGCATGCCTATATGACTTATGGTACTGCAAGAGCCAATGCCTACCGAATTCTGGAAGATACGCTGAATCTTCGTGATATCCGTATCTATGACACGATGGAAGATGCCGATGGTAAACAGAAACGAGTGCTGAATAAGAAAGAGACAACCCTTGCCCAGCAGAAACAGCAGGCAATCAAAGATGCCTTCAAAGACTGGGTATGGAAAGATCCTCATAGAAGAGAGGCACTGACTAAGCAGTACAATGAATTATTCAATAGCACGAGACCACGTGAATATGATGGAAGCCATATTCGTTTTGGTGGTATGAATCCGGAAATCAAATTAAGGGAGCATCAGCAGAATGCCATTGCCCATGTGCTTTATGGCGGCAATACCTTGCTTGCCCATGAAGTAGGTGCAGGAAAGACCTTCGAAATGGCTGCATCTGCTATGGAAGCAAAACGCCTGGGCTTATGCCAGAAGTCACTCTTCGTGGTGCCTAACCACCTGACCTTACAGTGGGCCAATGAGTTCTTAAGACTCTATCCGAGTGCCAAGCTCTTGGTGGCAAGTAAGAAGGATTTTGAGACTGCTAACCGTAAGAAGTTCTGCGCCAGAATCGCAACCGGTGATTATGATGCAGTCATCATCGGTCATAGCCAGTTTGAGCGTATTCCGGTATCTGCGGAACGCCAGGAGAGAATCCTGAACGAGCAGATTGAAGAAATCGAGAGTGCCATTGCGGAGATGAAATATCAGCGTGGAGAAAACTTCTCCATCAAGCAGATGGAAAAGACACGTAAATCTCTGCAGTCGAGACTGGAAAAATTAAGAGCAACAGAGCGAAAGGACGATGTGATCACCTTTGAACAGTTGGGTGTGGATCGTCTCTTTGTAGATGAGGCACATGCGTATAAAAATTTGTTCCTGTATACCAAGATGCGTAATGTAGCAGGTCTTTCTACCTCAGAAGCGCAGAAATCTTCTGATATGTTTATGAAATGCCAGTATATGGATGAATTGACAGGTGGAAGAGGAATTGTATTTGCTACAGGAACGCCGGTAAGTAACTCTATGACGGAGCTTTATACCATGATGCGTTATCTGCAGTATGGTACTTTGCAGGAGAAGGGACTTGCCCATTTCGACGCCTGGGCTTCTACGTTTGGAGAGACTACGACAGCGATTGAACTTGCACCGGAAGGAACCGGATACCGAGCAAGAACCAGATTTGCGAAGTTCTTTAATCTTCCGGAACTCATGAATATTTTCAAGGAAGTAGCGGATATCAAAACATCTGACCAGCTTCATTTGCCGGTGCCGGATGTCATGAATGAAACCAAAGTAGTGGAACCTTCCGAGCATCAGCAGGCAATGGTGGCAGACCTTTCCGAAAGAGCAGCCAAAGTACACAGCGGATCTGTAGATCCGTCAGTTGATAATATGCTGAAGATCACTTCGGACGGTCGAAAGCTGGGCCTTGATCAGAGACTGATGAATCCGTTATTGCCAGACGATCCAAACAGCAAGGTCAATGCCTGTGTCAGTAATGTTTTAAAAATCTGGGAAGAAGGAAAGGAGGGAAAGCTTACCCAGTTATTGTTCTGTGATATGTCTACGCCGAAAAATGACGGAACTTTCAATGTCTATGATGATATTAAAGGAAAACTCATTGCTGCGGGTGTACCGGAATCGGAGATTGCCTTTATCCATGATGCCGATACGGAAGCTAAGAAGAAGGAACTTTTCTCGAAGGTACGAACCGGACAGGTAAGAGTGCTTCTTGGTTCTACTGCGAAGATGGGAGCCGGTACAAATGTGCAGGATCGATTGGTTGCAGTCCATCATCTGGATGTGGGATGGAGACCGGCGGATATGACACAGAGAAACGGTCGTATCATCCGTCAGGGAAATAAGAATAAAGAAGTTCAGATCTATCAGTATGTCACCAATGGTACCTTCGATGCCTATCTCTATCAGACATTGGAGAATAAGCAGAAATTCATCTCACAGATCATGACAAGTAAATCGCCGGTTCGCTCTTGTGATGATGTGGATGAGCAGGCATTGTCCTACGCGGAAATCAAAGCACTCTGTGCCGGTGATCCGAATATCCGTGAAAAGATGGATTTGGATGTAGAGGTTGCAAGGCTGAAAGTTTTAAAGGCAGATCATCAGAGTCAGCAGTATCGACTGGAAGATCAGCTCTTAAAATACTTCCCTGCGGAGATTGAGAAGACCAAAGGATTTATCAAAGGATTCAAAGACGATATTGAGGTGGTAAAAGCACATCCTGTACCGGAAGAAGGATTCATCGGTATGGAAATTAAGGGAGTGCATTATGCAGAGAAGGCGGAGGCAGGTGAAGCGATTCTTGCTTGTTGCAAGGGATTCCAGAGCATGGATCCTGTTCCAATTGGAAAATACCGAGGATTTCAGATGGAGTTATCCTTCGATAGTTTCAGCAAGGAATTCCAAGTAGCTCTCAAAGGTGAGATGACACACCGGGTATCTATTGGTACCAGTGCAGCCGGTAATATGACAAGACTGGATAATGCGCTTGCCGGTATTGAGCAGAGATTAGAAAAGGCGGAACAGAAACTGGACGGTCTCTATCAGCAGCAGGAAACAGCAAAAGCAGAGGTGGGAAAGCCATTCCCGCAGGAAGCAGAGCTTGCTGAAAAGACTGCACGTTTGTCGGAACTGGATGCACTTCTTAACATGGATGAAAGGGACAGCAGTCCGGAATTATCCGAAGGAGAAGAAAGGCCGTCTGTGCTGGCTGATTTGAAGAGTCGTGCAAGGAATACTCCTCCACCTCATGAAGGAAAGGAGGAAGAAGTGCGATGAGAGAGAAAACAGAAATGCTGCACTTTCGAGTCAGCCCACAGGA
>JAUNAE010000512.1 GCA_030527765.1 Eubacteriales bacterium | reverse complement strand
ACATGGCGGAAAATGTGCTATTCTGAAGGGCAGAACTTTGTGCAGGAAGATGCAGACAAATACGGACAAAAACTCGAATCTCGCAAGAGACTCTGCACCTGTTCAGAATAAGAAATTGAAAAAATGAATCATAGATTGAGAGGATTTCCATGCGTTACATTAACGAATTAAAAGAAGGCGACCGCGTAAACGCCATTTATCTCTGCAAACAGAAAACATCCGCTGTGACAAAAAACGGCAAACCATATGACAACATCATCCTTCAGGACAAAACAGGAACACTGGATGGAAAAATCTGGGATCCGAATTCCAACGGGATCGATGATTTCGATGCACTGGATTACATCGAAATTGTAGGCGATGTGACAAGCTTTGCAGGTGCACTTCAGGTGAACATCAAACGCATTCGCAAAGCATATGAAGACGAGTACAATCCGGCAGATTATCTTCCGGTAAGCGAAAACAGTACAGAAGATATGTACACACAGCTTCTTGGTTTTGTGGACAGCGTGTCCAACGAGTATCTGCACACACTTCTTGCAAAATTATTCAAAGAAGATGCAGACTTTATCAAATCCTTCCAGGAGCATTCTGCGGCAAAAACTGTTCATCACGGATTTATCGGAGGACTTCTGCAGCACACACTCAGTGTCACAAAACTCTGTGATTACATGGCAGCAGCATATCCGGTGCTGAACCGCGATCTTCTGATCACAGCATCATTGCTTCACGATGCAGGAAAAACCGTAGAACTTTCTACTTTCCCGATGAACGATTATACCGATGAAGGACAGCTCCTTGGACATATCATCATCGGAGCACAGATGATTCACGATTTGGCAAAAGAAATTCCGGACTTCCCGGCAGTTCTGGAAAACGAGCTCGTTCACTGTATTCTGGCGCATCACGGAGAACTGGAATATGGTTCACCGAAAAAACCTGCACTGGCAGAGGCAGTAGCACTGAACCTGGCAGATAACACAGACGCACGTCTGGAAACACTGACAGAAATTTTTGCCGCAGACAAGGGCAAAAAAGACTGGCTCGGATATAATCGTCTCTTTGAATCCAACTTACGAAGAACAGGAGAAGTGTAAGATTCATGGCATATCAAAAAAATGATCTGGTAACTCTTCGAATAGAAGACATCGGAATTGACGGAGAAGGCATCGGCAAAGCGGACGGCTTTACCGTATTCGTCAAAGACGCCGTCATGGGAGATCTGGTTACGGCCAAGATCATGAAAGCAAAGAAAAACTACGGTTATGGACGCCTGATGGAAATTCTGGAACCCTCCCCGGACCGGGTAGAACCACCATGCGCTTATGCGAGACAGTGCGGCGGATGCCAACTTCAGGCATTGAGTTATGAAAAACAGCTGGAATTCAAGACACGGAAAGTCCGCGGACATCTGGAACGAATCGGTGGTTTTGAAAACCCGCCAATGGAGCCGATCATCGGAATGGAGCAGCAGTTTCATTATCGAAACAAAGCCCAGTTCCCGGTAGGAAAAAATCGCGACGGAAAGATTGTGACCGGATTTTATGCAGGACGCACACACAGCATTATCGAAAACAGAGATTGTATGTTGGGAGTTTCTCAGAACAAAGAAGTTCTGGACCGCGTCATTGCACATATGGAAACATATCACATTCAGCCGTACGATGAGCAGACCGGCAAAGGTCTGGTTCGTCACGTGCTGATCCGATATGGCTTCTTTACAAATGAATTGATGGTTTGCCTTGTACTGAATGGCAAAAAACTTCCAATGGAAGAGAAGCTTGTGGAAAGCATGAGGGAACTTCCGGAACTGAAGAGTTTTTGCATTAATGTGAACCGCAGACAGGATAACGTAATTCTCGGAGAAGAAATCCGAGTACTTTATGGTGAAGCGTTCATTACCGACAAAATCGGAGACATCACCTACCAGATCTCACCGTTGTCTTTCTTCCAGGTAAACCCATACCAGACCCAGAAGCTGTACGAAAAAGCACTGGAATATGCGGATCTGAAAGGAAACGAAACCGTCTGGGATCTTTATTGCGGTATCGGTACGATTTCTCTGTTCCTTGCTCAGCGTGCAAAATTCGTTCGCGGAGTGGAAATTATCCCGGCGGCTATCGAAAATGCCAAAAGCAATGCCGTGCTGAATCACTTGACCAACACGGAATTCTTTGTGGGAAAAGCAGAAGAAGTACTTCCGAGAGAGTATGAAAAGAATGGTGTTTATGCAGATGTGATTGTGGTAGACCCACCGAGAAAAGGCTGCGATGAAACTCTTCTGAAAACTATGATTGAGATGCAGCCGGAGAAGATCGTGTACGTGAGCTGCGATAGCGCCACTCTGGCAAGGGATCTCAAATACCTATGCCAGAATGGATATGAGTTAAGAAAGGTCTGCCCCGTAGATCAATTCGGGCAGACGGTTCATGTGGAGACCGTAGTATTGATGACAAAGGTACAGAAGTAATATGTGA
>JAUNAE010000060.1 GCA_030527765.1 Eubacteriales bacterium | reverse complement strand
GGCATAACAGACTATTTAATATAAGTATTTGTTTTTGCATAAGGAAGAACATATAATGAACCCATAAGAAATCAAATGAGCAATGACATGAAGTGAAGGAGAAGAGAATTCATCGAATCAACATTTCCTAATGATTGGATGATGCCTGATGATTGAATATGGATTTAAAGAAATTTTTGGAGTACATGGACAGCGGCAGGGAGGTGCAGGCACGATCAGAGATTCATCTGTTCATGAGTGGCCTTTCCCAGGAGGCGATGTGTCTGACAGCAAAACTGAACAATGCTTATCATACAGAAGAGGAGATCCGGGATTTGATGAGTCAGATCACCGGAAAAGAGGTGGATGAGAGTTTTGGAATGTTTCCGCCGTTTTACACAGATTGTGGCAAAAACATCACGTTTGGCAAGAATGTATTCATCAACGCTGGATGTAAATTCCAGGATCAGGGAGGGATCTTTGTGGATGATGGAGCTCTGATTGGACACAATGTGGTGCTTGCAACATTGAACCATAATCAGACACCGGAGAAAAGAGGAAACGTGATACCAAAGCCGATTCACATTGGAAAAAATGTGTGGATTGGGGCTAATGCAACGATCTGTCAGGGAGTAACCATTGGAGATCATGCGATTGTTGCAGCAGGTGCAGTTGTCACAAAAGATGTGGCTCCAAACACGATTGTCGGAGGAGTTCCTGCAAAACATATCAAGCATATTGAAGATACAGAGGAGACGAAAGAATGAGCAAAAAAGTACTGGTAATTTCAAGCAGTCCAAGAATCGGAGGCAACTCAGATGCTCTTGCAGATGCGTTTGTGAGAGGTGCAAAAGATGCCGGAAATGATGTGGAAAAGGTTAATCTTGCAGGGAAAAAGATTGAATTCTGCAGAGGATGTTTCGTCTGTCAGACCACGAAACGGTGTGTCATTCGAGATGATGCAGACCGGATTGAACAGAAAATGCAGGAGGCAGATGTCCTTGTATTTGCGACACCGATTTATTATTACGAGATGAGTGGTCAGCTCAAAACTATGCTGGATCGAGGAAATCCACTGTACACAACCGATTACAAATTCAGAGATGTTTATTTCCTCTCTTCTGCAGCAGAAGATGAAACCTCTGTACCGGAGAGAGCAATCAGTGGTGTGGAAGGTTGGATTGCATGTTTTGAGCATGCAAGACTGGCAGGAACTGTTTTTGCCGGCGGAGTAACGGACAAAGGGGATATAGAGAATCATTCATCCCTGACAAAAGCATATGAAATGGGCAAAGCAATTCAGTAAATGAAGGAAACGTCAAAAGTTGAAATTTGAAAGGAGACATAAGATGTCAGAGTTAAATTTAGTAAAAGATTGGGATAAGGTATTTCCGTTAAGCGATAAGGTAAATCACAGTAAGGTGACATTTCATAATCGTTTTGGTATTGAGCTTGCAGCAGATCTGTATGTTCCGAAGAACGCAGAGGGAAAGCTTCCGGCGATTGCAGTCAGTGGTCCTTTTGGAGCCGTGAAAGAGCAGTCTTCAGGTCTTTATGCACAGGAAATGGCAGAGAGAGGATTCCTTGCGATTGCCTTTGATCCGTCCTTTACAGGAGAGAGTGGACCGGCAAATGCAAGATATATGGCGAGTGCGGATTTTTCCACTGAAGATTTTCAGGCAGCAGTGGATTTTCTGTCGGTACAGGACAATGTAGACCCGGAAAGAATCGGTATCATCGGTATCTGCGGATGGGGCGGCATGGCCTTAAATACTGCAGCAATTGATACCAGAATCAAGGCAACGGTTGTCTCTACAATGTATGATATGTCCCGTATTGCAGCAAATGGATATTTTGATTCTGCAGACAACGAGGATGCAAGATTCGAAGCAAAAAAAGCGTATAATGCCCAGAGAACAGCAGATTACAGAAACAATACCAATGCAATGGCCGGCGGGGTACCGGATCAGCTTCCGGAGGATGCACCATTCTTTTTGAAAGATTATTTTGACTACTATAAGACTGAGCGTGGATATCACAAGAGATCGCTGAATTCCAATAATGGATGGGCAGTCATTGGCAATGTATCTCTGATGAACAGCCCGCTTCTTCAGTATTCCCATGAAATTCGCAGTGCGGTTATGATTATGCATGGTGAAAAAGCACACAGCTATTATATGGGCAAAGATGCATTCGCAAAACTTCAGGGAGATAACAAAGTGTTTGTGTCTATTCCGGATGCAGTTCACACAGATCTTTATGATCGAAAAGATGTGATTCCGTTTGATCAGATGGAAGAGTTTTTCAAGAAAAATCTTGCATAAAATACAGGGATACAGTTGATATTGCAATGGAAAAGGATCTGTATTATGGTATATAATAAAAAAGAAGACATCATTGAAAACCTGAGAGATGCCGGATGTGATGAAGAGGATATTGACTGTTTTCTGACGGAATTTTGTGGCGGCAGCAGAAAAGTCTGTGTTAAGAGATTACGAGAACACAGAAAAGAGTTATTGGAAGAACTTCATGCATCTCAAAAGAGAATTGATTGTCTTGATTATTTCCTGTATAAGCTGGAAAAGAATGAGGTGAATCTATAAATTTATGAGTGAAAAAAGAGTGATTACACAGGAACGATTGACCGGTGAGAGAGCACTGTTCCATGGAAAAGATCTGGTGATCAGAGATACGATTTTTGATGATGGAGAGTCGCCCCTGAAAGAAAGCCGGGATATTGAACTTTATGGAAGTATGTTCAAGTGGAAATATCCACTCTGGTACTCCAAAAATATCAAAGTAAACAACTGTACCTGGTTCGAAATGGGACGTTCCGGAGTGTGGTATACGGAGAACATTCAGGTGGAGGATTCCATGATTGAAGCTCCGAAGAATTTCAGAAGATGCAAAAATGTGACATTAAAAAATGTCAGCCTTTCCAATGCACAGGAAACCTTCTGGAGCTGTGACGGAGTTCGCCTGGAACAGGTTGTTGCCAAGGGCGATTATTTCGGGATGAACAGTGAGAATATCTATATTGATGGATTGAATCTTTATGGAAATTACTGTTTCGACGGTGCAAAAAATATCGAAGTACATAATTCCAAACTAATGTCCAAAGATGCATTCTGGAATTGCGAGAATGTCGTTGTTTATGACTCTTATATTTACGGAGAGTATCTTGCATGGAATGCAAAGAATATTACTTTTGTTAATTGTACCATCGAAAGTCTTCAGGGACTTTGCTATATTGAGAATCTGAAGATGGTGAATTGTAAGCTGATTAACACAACCCTTGCCTTTGAATATTCAACAGTAGATGCCCGGATTGATTCAAAGATTGAAAGTGTTATGAATCCTTCCGGAGGACGGATTACTGCAGAATCTATCGGGGAACTGATCCTCGAAAAAGACCGTATTGATCCGAAAAAATAGAAGATCTATAGATATAAAATTATAACAACAGCTATTATGATATGAAGACGATCATAGAGTTCGTCATAGAAATACCCATTGGAGATACCACTCTGATGGGTATTTTTGGTCTGATTTTATGTGAATATGCAATCATTACATAATTTTCCGAAAATAGAAAGAGTTCTTATACAAATTTCATCTATACAAAAATGTTCGAGGTGATATACTTTTTTACGGACTGTAATGTGTAGAAAGTGGTGATGGAATGAACAAAGATCTGACAGTCGGAAAACCGGAAACTGTGTTGTGGAAGTTCTGTATGCCATTGTTTGGCAGCATAATTTTTCAGCAGTTGTATAACATTGCAGACAGCTTTGTTGCCGGAAAATTTATTGGAGAGAACGCACTGGCAGCAGTTGGCAACAGCTATGAGATTACACTGATTTTCATAGCGTTTGCCTTCGGATGCAACATGGGATGTTCTGTGGTCGTGTCCCAGCTGTTTGGTGCGAAAGATTATAAGCGAATGAAGACCGCGGTATATACTGCAAGTTTGTTTGCAGTCGTTGTCTGTCTTGCCTTGATGCTGATGGGAATCCTTGGATGCGATGTTATGCTTCGGTTGATCCGCACTCCGGAGACTGTGTTTGCTGATTCCAAACTGTATTTGGACATTTATGTCTGGAGTCTTCCTTTTGTATTCTTTTATAACATTGCAACGGGAATATTCTCAGCTCTTGGAGATTCCAAGACACCATTTTATTTTCTTGCCGTTTCTTCAACCGTAAATATTGGCATGGATGTCTGGTTCGTCAAAGGCTTCCGGATGGGAGTTGCAGGTGTAGCCTGGGCGACATTTATCTGCCAGGGAGTAAGCTGTATTCTGGCTGTTTTGGTAGTTCTTAAGCGACTTCGTCAGATTGAATCCGCTGAAAAAGCAGCGATTTTTGATCCGTGGATCCTGAAAAAAATTGTGATCATCGCAGTGCCGACGATACTTCAGCAAAGCTTTATTTCCATCGGAAATATTGTGATTCAAGGTGTAATTAATGGATTTGGTCCGGCAGTTATGGCGGGATATTCAGCGGCTGTGAAGCTGAATAATCTTGTAATTACTTCCTTTACCACCTTGGGAAATGGAATATCAAACTATACCGCACAGAATCTTGGAGCAGGAAAATACGATCGTATTCGGGCGGGTTTTCGTGCAGGTTTGAAACTTGTCTGGTGTTTGAGTCTGCCTCTGTTTCTTCTGTATTTCACGGCAGGAAGCGGATTATTGCATTTCTTTGTGGATGATCTGACAGATAGGGCACTGAGATCGGGAATGCTGTTCCTCAGAATTCTGTCTCCATTTTATTTTGTTGTATCTGCGAAACTGGTTGCCGATGGCGTGCTCCGTGGAGCAGAAAAAATGAAACAGTTTATGATTGCAACATTTACGGATCTGATCTTGAGAGTGACTCTCGCAATTTTTCTTTCCAAGACAATACTGGAATCCACAGGAATCTGGATGGCATGGCCGATCGGCTGGAGTGTGGCTACCTGCATGTCTATTTACTTCTATCGAACCTGGATTGGAAACGTACTGAAGAAAAATAAAATATAAGGGTTATGTGCAAGTAACGAAGCGGATTGCGAATATCCGTTTGACAAATAATAACCGCAGGCATCTGTGCTTCTGGGAATTGGAAGCAATTTGCCTGCGGTTATTTATGTATGAAACAGGAAAATAAGTAACTATTGAGGTACGAAATAGTTACGGAATTTATTACAGCTATTATGGATTTTGGGTGCTAGTTTGGTGAATTAGTCTTCGAGATCATCCATATCTTCTTCGGTGTCCTCAAGGTCATAAACCCCGAGAGATCCACCCATAGTTACTGCGATGTTGACAAAATCATCATTGGTCAGGTCGCCGGTAATGACCATGGTATAGAGACCGCCGTCCTCATCCATAAAGGTGAATATGCATGCGGTATTGTCGACGGTCTGGAATGAAATCGCATCCATACCATTGATGACATCTATTTCAACGCCGGTGTAGTTCTCTTCTGCAGCAAAGAGTTCTGCCAGCTGTTCGAGGGTATAGGTTTCATCTCCTGCTTCTTGATAATTGATATTCATATTCCAACCGGTTCCATCAGAAGCTGTAATTGCATAAAAAATACCATTTTCCTGATCATCCTCTGTGAGTTCGATTTCGCTCCAGTCATCCGGAACATAGACAGAAAATGCGTCTTCAAAATCGATCCAGGTACCTTCATAAGCAGGATCAATATCGTCGAAGTTGATTACATTCTCGGTTGTTTCTGCTGCATCGGTATCCTCAGCGTCTTCCGCATCGGCATCCGCTTCCTCATCTTCGGCATCCACTGTTTCTTCGGCTGCCTCGACAGTTTCGGTCTCTGCAAATGCCGGCATTGCACTTCCGGTCATCACTGTTGCAGCTAATAACATTACAAGAAATTTTTTCTTCATAGTTTGTTTCTCCTTAGTAATTCTATATTTTGTTCTTGTGTGCACATTTTATCGATTCCATGTTTGCTTGTAAATAAATTTAGCAAGAACGGTCATTTTTTGACGCAAACGGTAGGGGGTATTTGTACAAAATTCCAAGATATGACCTTGTGCCTCGAAATAATTTCGAATATAATAAGACACACACTTCTGAAAATAGAAGTCCGTTTTTTTCGAAAGGAGATGATTTATGAGAATTGCGATTGTAGATGATAATGTAAATGAGACTGCACAGCTTGTGAGTTTTCTGGAGAGGCAGCTGGATGAGAAAAGTGAATGGTTCTGCTTCCCGGACGGAGAAAGTTTTCTTCTGGCATGGAATCCTCATGACTTCGACATTATCATTCTGGATATTTATATGAAAGAGATTCTCGGAATTGATGTTGCAAAGGAAATTCGAAAAAAAGATGCAGAAGTCTGCATTGTTTTCTGTACGACGAGCAATGAATTTGCAAGCGAAAGTTATGAGGTGGAGGCGGGGTATTATCTGCGAAAACCGATTACAGAAGAAGGGATCTCCTTGATGCTTCGCAAGCTGAATCTGGAGGCACTGAAACAAACGCTTTCTGTGACATTATCTCAGGGACAGAGAGTGCTTTTGCAGGATATTCTGCATACGGAATGTTCCGGACATATGATTACCATACATCGCAAAACGGATTGTGCTTTGCGTGTGCGTATGACGCAGAAAAATCTGGAAGCGCTGCTCTGCCAGTATCCGGAGTTTGTCAGTTGTTCCAAAGGTGTGATTGTGAATTTGAATGAAGTTTCCTGTGTGAATGAATACGGATTTTTGCTTTATAATCAGACGGTGGTTCCCATCAGCAGAAGAAAAATGAAAGAAATGAAGGACGCTTATGCTGATTTCCTGTTTCAGAAACTTCGAAAGAGAGGGTATTGACGATGCCGGAACTTTATCGAATTGTGGAAGTGTCGGTGTATGCACTTCTGAATTTTCTTCCTCTTGCAATTCTGGGGTTATACCTTTTTAGACACATGATGTGGCTCCCTAAATGGGTGGTGGTTGTGTGCATGGTGATCCTATCTATTATGCAGATTGGAATTGGGAATCATGTCGCATTTTATCCTAATGCCATTGTCAGTGCCGTTAGTCTGATTACAACATTATTGTATGCCGTTTTCTTTCTTTATATGGTGAAGGCACCGGTTGGAAAGCCGCTTTTTGTTCTGCTGCTTTTGTCGAATATTGAGAATTATGTAGTGATCTCATCCAAATGTCTGGAGGGACAGCTGTTTCCGGAATTGGCACGTCAGCAGTATCGATGGTCCTTTTCGGTGTGTATGCTGATCGTTCTTTTGATTCTCAGTGTGCCGCTGTATCTGTTCATCAATCGAGTCGTTGCACCGGTGGTTGAGAATGAAAACAACAATCGGGATTGGCGCTATTTATGGCTGGTTCCCGGGGTGTTTTATTTCATCTGGTATTGCTGTATTTACCTGTTAAATGAGGGCTCGACGCTGGAGATGGCACTTCGTCCGAAAATCACGATTATTTTCACTGCCTTCAATCTCGGGGCTTTTCTTGTATATTTCGTTGTGGTTCGATTAGTGCAGATACATGAGCATAATCGAATTCTTGAGGAGGAGAAAAAGATCGCATCCATTCAGCTTCTCCAGTATCAGAATCTTCAGGAGAAGATTCTGGAAACAAGAAGAACTCGACATGATCTGAGGCATCATCAGGCTGTTCTGAAAGGTTACTTGAAGAAGAAAGATTACGAAAGATTAGAGGGATATCTTGTGGATTACACTAGAGAGGCAGAAGAAACAGAATCCATTCATTTCTGCAATCATGACACAGTGAATGTGATACTGCTTCATTTTGCCAACCTTGCCCGGGAACATGGCATTCTGTTTCTTGTGGAAGGAACGTTGTCTGGCAACATTGCGGTGCAGGAGACGGATCTTTCGGTGCTCTTTGGAAATCTTCTGGAAAATGCTCTCGATGCATGTATCGCAGACAGCAGCAGTGTGAAGAAGATCATAGTCCGGATCAAAGAAACACCGAAGACCTTGTACTTCACCATTGATAATACCTGTCGCAAGAAAATGAAGCGAAGCTCGGGCAATCAATTCCTGTCGACCAAGCATGAGGGAGCAGGGATCGGAATCGATTCCTGCCGGAGCATTGTGAGCCGCTATCATGGAACAATGAAAGTCCATCAGGATCAGGAAATGGTGTATGTTTCGGTTCTGCTTAACCTGTAGCTCCAGAAAAATATTCGAATCAGCAGTTTGAGGAAAGCAGAATTTCCTTAAAGGACTGAATATACGCCTCCGCCGCCTTCGTTAGAATCTGATATTTTTTCCAGATAATGGTTGGCTGGGAAAGATACTGTCTGGCGAGCGGTTTGAAAACGAGAGGACTGTCCCCGGTTGTATTGATGATTTTGTCAAAACAGATGGCGTAACCGATGCCTTCTTCTACCATAAGAGATCCGTTGAAAAGCAGATTGTAGGTTGCGACAATGTTGATATCTTTTTCTTCGAGATTCAGCTGCTGCTTCAGATCACGCTTGTCATTTTTGTAAACCTGTCTGGATACGATGAGCGGTTTTCCGATCAGGTCGGAGCCGTCGATGATATCTTTTGCGGCAAGGGGATCATCTTTTCGCATGAGTACACCGAAATGATCGGAATAGTCCGGCGTCAGCATTTCATATTTTGAACGGTCAAAATCCCCGTAGAGAACACCGAAGTCGATGAGTCCTCGATCCAGTTCTTCGATGACACTTTCCCGGTCGCCACTGATGACATGAAAATGTACAAGAGGATATTCTTCCTGAATTCTTTTGGCAGCCCGCAGCATATAGCGCATGCCCTCGGATTCTCCACAGCCAATGTAGATGTCGCCTGCGATATTGTCACTGGAAGAGGAAATCTCATCCTGCGTTTTCTGAACAAGACTCAAAATTTCTTCAGCACGTTTTCTGAGAATCATTCCTTCTTCTGTAAGTGTGATTCTTCGATTGCTTCGAATGAAAAGCTGCTTGCCCAGTTCTTCTTCCATATCTTTTAGCTGGCGGGAGAGAGTCGGCTGAGACAAGTGGAGACTCTCCGCAGCACCCAAAATGCTTTGTTCTCTTGTGACAGCAAGGAAATATTGCAGAACTCGAAGTTCCAATTTACACACATCCTTTCTAAAAAAAATTACGTGAAAAACAGTCTGAAAAATGATGGAAAGCTGCCGGGCAGCTTTCGAATTTCTGTGCGAATCTTCTTCGGAGATTCGCATATTAACTTGGGGTAATTATACAAAAAATTGCTATAGGCGTAAAGCATAGAAACGTATTTATTCTGGGTATTTGCTATTTGAACTCTGAGAAATTATACTGAAGACAACTAGAAAATAACTGGAAGGGGATTCCTCATATGAAAAAAAGATCTGTGATTTTTGCTGCGGCCGTTTTGTTGTTTGGAATAGGAATTGCAACAGGAGCGGTGGAAGGATATGGTGCAAAAAACCAAAAGGAACAGTCCCAAGAAATCGAAAAAGAGAATTCGATCATCGATGAAAAAGAAGGAGCAGGGGAAGATAACGTGAAGAATGCAGAAAAAATGACCGTACTTATTGGAAATACAAGTTTTATCGCAACACTGGAAAAAAATGCGGCTGCAGAGGAACTTCTTGAAATGATGCAGGAAGGACCGGTGACCATTTCCATGAGAGACTATTCCGGGTTTGAAAAAGTGGGATCTCTGGGAAAAAGCCTGACGACAAATAATCGTCAGACAACGACAAAATCCGGGGATATCGTATTGTATAATGGAAATCAGGTCGTTGTGTTCTACGGCTCAAATTCCTGGAGTTATACAAGACTGGCGAAAATAGATGATCTGGAAGGATGGGAAGAAGCACTCGGAAGTGGAGATCTGTCCATTACCTTTGCGCTAGAAGAATAAAAAGCAAAAAGCAGAGCCCTTGCACAGAAATGTGTGAGGGCTTTTTTTTCGTGGGCTTTTTTGTGTCGATACATAGTTATTGAGAATCCCGGAAGGGGTATGATATAATCTATACCATAAATGTATGAAATAGAAACCTGAAAGAAAACTTTGTAATAATAAAAAAGGGTGGGGAAATGAAAAGAAAATATGTGAATAAACTCTTTGCATTGCTGCTTACAGGGGTAATGCTTGGAAGCAGTTTGCCGGCACCGGCATTTGCAGAAGAATTGCGGACGGAAGTGACGTGAGTGCTTATGAAAATGTTGTAATTCCGGCGGCTGATGAAGAATCGGCGGATGGCAATGAGGGAGAAAGCACTGGTGAGACGGATGGAAACCTTCTCATTGAAGAGGAATCCGATACACAGACAGATAGTCTGCAAATTCCGGAAGGGGAAAGTGTAATCGATGTTGTGGAAGAGATTCCGGTCGAAGAATCTGCGGGAGATGAACTTGTATCGGAGGATCTCTTATCCGATGGAGAAGAGCCGGAACGTGTCGGGGAAAATGAAGAACCGGCGGAAGGAACGCTTCTTGAAGAAGGAAACTGTGGAGATAATGTGACATGGAGCGTCGATGATGCTCATGTTTTAAAAATTTCAGGCTCAGGCTCCATGGCAAATTATTCCGCAGAGGATGTTCCATGGCTTAGTTACAAAGAATCCATTGAAACGCTGGTGATTGAAGAGGGCGTAACCGTTATCGGAGATCACGCTTTTGAGAACTGTACAGTACTGAAAAGTGTAACACTTCCGAATTCTGCTGCGAATTTATCGAATGCCACTTTTTCCGGATGCACAAATATTGCAGATCTCACCCTGGATCAGGGACTGGAGAGTGTTCTGACTTCCGGTATTTTGAATCTTTCCGTTTTCAAAAAAGCCATTCTTCACACAAAAGACGGAGTCTTTTCGAAATATGGTCAGTGTGAAGCCTCAAGTGTGTATTGGGGATTCACAACAGAGAATCAGCTGAAAATTCTTGGCAGGGGAGAAATGCCGGATTATTATGATGGAAACGCACCCTGGTACAATCTTCGGACCAAATATTCTGAAGTCATTGTTTCTGAAGGAATCACCCGAGTAGGAGGCAGAGCTTTTTATAGCAGCACAAAGCTCACCAAGGTAAGTCTTCCGGATTCCCTGGAAAGCATGGGAGCAAGAGCTTTTGAAGAATGTATCCGCCTGAGCTTTATGATGATTCCGCCGCAGATCACGGCACTTCCGGAAGGTTTGTTTCGGAATTGTTCTTCATTAAGAAATCTGGATTTTGTGGAGACGAATGGACAGGTTCTTCTGAAATTGATCGGATACTCGGCATTTGAAAACTGCTCAAAATTGGAACGGGCACCGCTCTATTCCAATGTGACGGAGATTGCAGGCTATTCTTTTGCGAATTGCAGCAGCCTTGAGAGTGTGAGTATTCCGTCTGGAACAACGGAAATTCCAAGCGGTGCATTTCAAAATTGTACGGGACTGCAAAGGGTAGAAATTTCCGGTGGAGTGAAAGTGATCAAACAGGCTGCTTTTGAGAATTGTACTGGCCTGGAAACAGTGGAATTATCGGATCGGGTTGCCAAAATAGAATATTATGCATTTCGGGGATGCAGCAGTCTTAAGAGTATTGCAATTCCTGAAAATGTAGAAGAAATTGGAGATTTGGCTTTTTCCGGATGTACGGATCTTTCCAGTGTCACTTTTGCAGAGGGAGTGCATAAAATAGGTCCTAATGCATTCAGTGACTGCAGCAGTATTGTGGAACTTTCATTTCCGGAAAGTATTTCACGTATTGAATCCGGAGTTTTTTCGAACTGCAGCAGCCTTACAAGTGTGCAGTTTCACGAGGGTGTGGATTATATCGGGGATTTCGCATTTTACGGATGCACGGGCCTAAAGAATATTACAATTCCTGAAGGAATATCCAAAATCAATGATTCTGTGTTCAGGGGATGTACCGCTCTGGAAGAAGTTGTGATTCCGGATGGTGTGATTGAAGTAGGAGAGAATGCATTTGGAGACTGTTCTTCTCTGAAAAGTGTCACATTTTCCGATGATGTGATGTCTCTTGGGGATTGTGCTTTTGTGAATTGTATAAGTCTATCCGGCATTACCATACCAAAAGTAATGGTTCATATAGGAAATGATGCCTTTTATGGATGTTCGGGAATTACTGATGTGATGATTCCGGAAGGTGTGGAAAGCATCGGCAATAATACATTTAGCGGCTGCAGTAGTTTGAAGGAGATTACCATTCCACAAAGTGTGACAAGTGTTGGCTACTGTGCTTTTACAGATTGTACAAGTCTTCAGAAAGTAAATTTTCTAAATGAGGCAGTGGAACTTGGAGAGTGGGCATTCAGTCGATGCCGCAGCCTTCAGAGTGCGCCGATTCCAAAGGAAGCAGCAAGCATTGCGAATCACTTGTTTCAGGAGTGCACAAATTTGAGAAGTGTTACAATTCCGGAAACTGTGACGAATATTGGCGAGGAAGCATTTTCAGAATGTCAGAATCTTAATGAAATTGTCATTCCGGAAAGTGTGACAGAAATTGGTTCGAAAGCATTTTATGATTGCAAAAAGCTGAAAAGTGTCGAAATCAGAAATCCAAACGTATCCATGGGTTCAGAAATATTTTCAAGATGTAATAATTTAAGCAGTTTCCAATTTCCGAAAGGTGTAGAGAGTATTTCTGATAATGCGTTTTCTTATTGCAATGAGCTTAAGAACGTTACAATTCCGGAAGGCGTGTTACGAATTGAACAGAAAGCGTTTTTGCATGCAGGTGTAAGGAATGTGTTTATTCCGAAGAGTGTGACCTCGATCGGAGATGATGCCTTCGGCATGGTAGATGGAGATATTGATGTTTATTATGCCGGAGACGAGACGTCCTGGAATAACATTCAAATGGGCTACAATGTCTTTATGTCAACTCTCTATGAAATAAGAATGCATTATAATGCGACCCATTTGCACTTATATGAGTCTGCAGTAGTGACGGAGCCTACTTGTACAGAGCAAGGCTTTACCACATATACATGTAGTGTTTGTGGCGAGGAATTCGTGGATGGTTACATTGGAGCCAAAGGTCATGAGGAAGTATGGGATGCCGGCAAAGAAGCGACCTGCACAGAATCGGGACTGACGGAAGGAAAACACTGTGAAGTTTGTGGAGAGATTTTGGTTCCTCAGGAAATTGTCGAGCCCCGGGGATATGGTGTGACGACGGATTCCGGTTGGGCTGCATCTTGTACGGAAGATGGCAGGACAGAGGGAAAACACTGTGAAATTTGTGGAGAAGTACTTGTTCCTCAGGAGGTCATAAAAGCAACCGGTCACAAGGAAGTGATTGATGAGGGGCGGGAAGCAACCTGTACCGAGATTGGAATAACCGAAGGAAAGCATTGTTCTGTTTGTGGAACCATACTCCGGGAGCAGGAATACATCTATCCAAGTGGTCATACAGAAGTGATCGATGAAGCGGTAGAGGCGACCTGCACAGAATCGGATCTTACAGAGGGAAGCCACTGTGAAGTGTGTGGAGAGATTCTGAATCCACAGGAGAATGTATCACCACTTGGCCACAGAGAAGTGATCGATGAAGCGGTAGAGGCGACCTGCACAGAATCGGGTCTTACAGAGGGAAGCCACTGTGAAGTGTGTGGAGAGATTCTGAATCCACAGGAG
>JAUNAE010000059.1 GCA_030527765.1 Eubacteriales bacterium | reverse complement strand
ATTTAGGTGGCTCCGAAGCTCTGAAAAGGTGGCTCTCAAGCATTGAAATAATCAAGTCCGGTGCATATGGATATGATGCAGTTCATCCATCTTGTCCATGATCTGCTTTGTTGTCAGCGGATGGTTCTCATCTGTCTGAGACAAAAGTAATTGATACAGATACAGGATACGAAGTCTTGTATCATGCTCATCTATTGTTTGCTCTATCACAGTCAGCTTTGAGTTTTCAGCCTTCGAATCCTTCTTGTTCTTCTGATCCTTCGCAATAACATCTGCAATAATCTCTGCAGCATACCTGGAGCCTCGCTCATTTGGATGGCATCCATCCTCCACATACAAGTCCTCGGAATCAGACAGCTTATAAAATGCTTCTCCCACATCAGCAATCAAGCATTGATTCTGCTCCGCTGCCTCGTGATAGGAGGCATACATCTGCCGGTACATCTCATCATAATCCATGCCAAACTCTGCCAGCTGTTTGCCATCCTTCTGATAAGCCCAGGTTGCATACAGAATCGGCGTTGCACCGTTTTCTTTGATCTGAGCACAAAGCTTACTGACATTCGTCAGAAACTTTTCTTTGGAAGTGATCGGGCCGTTGCTCATCTCCTGCAGAACAACATAGTCCCACTTTTCCTTTTGTTGAGCCTCTTGTGTCTTTGCTCCCATCTTTGTATTGGGATTTAAATGCTCAGCAAGACGAGCTCCACCACGAGTATGGTGAACCACCTCCGCGCCGGTCAGATCTGCCAGTGTGGAGGGCATGTTATTCACAAAGGTAAAGCTGTTGCCAAGCATTAATATACGCATAGTATCTCCTCTCTGTTTTTTCCAAAAAGCATCAGCAGAATTATCAACTGGTTGCACAACAGCCTAATTTCTAAATCTGCTCTAGGTATTCAACATTCTTACCGTTGGCTTCAGCATATGCAATTTCGCTTCTTGTGCTATCCCCGATATATCCGCCTACGTTTATAACGTAGATACTGTCAGCCATATCGATTTTTCTCTTATGCATATCATCAAGCATCTTTTTGGTAGCAGTAATGGTTCCTTCATTCATGTTCTCCCAGACCTCTGAATCACCGGAATGTCCAAACAGTCCAACGGATATCACGATGTTACCTGCCAATGTCAGCCTTTTCTGAGCCTCCATGAACTGATCTTTAAATCTCGTGCTGCCACAAAGGGTGATGACTTTATATTTTCCTACCATAACTTATTATCCTTAGCAGTGATCTTCGATTTCTATTTTTTATCCAAGATAAGCGGGCAATAAAAAAGCTTTCACAATGATCTCGTAGAATTTCACTGTCCATTTTGCATGGAATCGCGCAATCGTCTGCCAATCATCTTCCTTATCAATTCCAACTCCATCCATCTTATAGAAAATCTTTGATGACTTCTTTTCATCACCACGATCCCATACAAGATTGATTCCTAATGATTCCTCAATTTCAGCTTTATGAGCATAAACGATATCGAATCCTTTTTTATTCTCAGCACTCTCCACTTTTCCAAAGTATAATTCTACTCGTGCGGAATCATAATTTCCTACACAGCAGAAATTGAATCCCTGAATTCCAAAGTATCCATTTACCCAGTTTTCCTTTACCGGATTCACTTTTTCGAACGCACCATTATCTTTGTTGGCTTCTGTAATAATTGGCAAAGCATAGGTCCAGAATCTTTTTCTAACCTCATGTCTTCCGGTGCTTGTATCGTCCTCATCATCCGATCCTTCCTCATCACGGAGATAGAAAATCAAATTTGTTGGATTGAGATGATATAAACTGAATAATCTCTTCAACAGAGAAATTTTCGTCCAGGTACTTGTGTTTCTTTCTACATATATACCATGATCAATCTCAATATATCCGCGCAGAGCTTCTTTCTTATAGCTAACATATACAGCGCAATCTACACTTGTATCAGTCTCATAAGCTAAGCTATTCAGAACTGACTTATCCTCAGAGTGAAGCATACGGAGCACGCTCTCAAACATCTCGGCCCAGTTTTTCACCGATTGCTCCATTGTCATATATTCAAAGCGCGCGATTTTTCTTCCAGTGAGATCCATATCATCGTCTAAGGTGTAAGAATCCATCTGCTTTTCAAATGGTTTGAAAGAGGTAACAGGCGTCGACCAGATTTCCAGTGCACGTTCCTGTACCTTAATATTTCTAGATTCTAACTCTTTTTCGCCCCATTCTGTCTGACTTGCAATCCAATGATTCATTCGGATTCCACTATCCTTGAATCCATTAGCCATATCCCTCTTCTCAACAAAGCTATTGTTACTATATCTGGAGTTATATGCAGTCAGCGTAAGATTCGCCATTCTGTGCAGCCAAACTTCATGAATACGTTCATAATCTACACCAAGACTTTCAGCCCAGGCCGGTGTTAATGTCTGCGGCATGATATGTTCAATAGAATAATCCCCGTCATCAAAGTGACGATATACATCTTTATCTTCCGCAGTCCCGAAGTTTTCAAAACGTTCCAAGATATACATCTTATTTTTGGCATTCATGGAATAAATTTGCTTATTGCCAAACGATTCTACAAATTCTACATCTTCCGGGAAACGTGCTCTCTCTTTCTTAGAAGTCAGTGCATACTTCAGCTTTTCTACGTAATTATCTGTAGTACCATCATAACGAACCACTTCTTTATGAAGTAATAGAAATATCTTATTCAACTGGTTTGTCGGCAACTCGCAAATAGTACGTCGGAACAAATAGTTTTCAGTGGCAAAGAACACCTCTACTACTTCGTCTATGCTGAGAGCGCCTTCCTTATTCAGCCGAAGCACTTCCAAGAAAAATGGACGAGTAACCGTTGTTTCCAATCGATTTAGTCTGTAAATACAAGATGCTAATCGCTTGTCACCAATACTTGCTGTAATTAGAACCTTGTATAATCTGGCATAAGCAAGCAAATCAATTAGAAGATTCTCCGTTTCGATATCACCGTCTTCTACAAATTCTTTGAATGTAAAATATATCTTGTTTAATGAAGGAGTCGCCTGTTGTTTGATACTCAGATAATCTCGGATAAACAGATCCACTTGGTAATTGGTATTCTCTTCTATCTTATTCCAGTATTTCTCGTAGTACTTTTCCTGAAGTCCCGTTGGCAAACCCATCAGAATATAATTTCGAATCTTATCGCCTTCCGATAGATCCAGTCCGGTGGAATTCAAACTCTCGAAAATCAGTTGTGGGTTATCCTCATTATCCAATCGAATATGTATAATTTCTAAGCTACGCACTGCCTGAAACAGTTCATCAATGGTGATTTCTTCTTTTTGAATACGCTCGTAGAAATAATTATAGTTTGTCGTGAGATTGGAGCCTCCAATATGCTCCTCTTCGTCATCGAATAACTTACCAAAAGCCTTTCGATCATTCTTAATTGGCTTTAATTTAATTCTGGTTTCTTCCGGCTGATACTTATCTACAAGATAATCCTCAAATATACGATCCCCTAAACGTCGATCATTCGGGACACTTTTTCTCTGCTTAATGAGAGTGTACATTGCCAAAAGCAATAGGGATACGGTTGTCAATCTTTGCTGGCCATCAATAATCTGATGTTCCTCATAATCACCATCTGGGTTATAGGTAGATACAATACTGCCAAAGAAGTGGCTCTTTCTACCATTACGAATGATCTTAATCAGGTCATCAAATAACTGCTTACAATTTTCTATTTTCCAATCATAATTCCGCTGATATACTGGAATGACAAAGCGCTTGTCCGCACCTTCCATGTATTTGATCAGCTTGGTTTCTGAGCCTTTCATCCATTTATCTCCTCCATATCAGGACTCTAAAATAGTCTTAAAATTACTCCAAACATGTTTGGCTAAATCTCTATCATCGTAGAAATGAGCCACTTGCTCATATGCTCGTAATAACATTGATGGTTCATATTTTTTTCCATCAACTTTCGAATATGGGCCATCACTTTCGATCAAAATTCTATTTTTCGGAATCATTTTATACTTCTCAGCTTTATTACTTTGAACCATATTCGTATTTATTGAGAAATAGCATTCTATAGAAATAAGTTTTTGTAGATATTCTTCCGTCCCCGTATACCAATGGATAATGCATTGTTGAGGTCGGTATTTTTTCAAAATTTCGTAGGTTTCTTTTTCAGCTTTACGCACATGAACTGTCATGATTTTATTTTCTGCCGCACACTTTTCTACAATTCTTTCAAATGCATAGATTTGAAAATCGAACTCAAGATTTGACTTTCTACTAAAATCCAACCCAATTTCGCCAATATACCTTGTTCTATCCAATAACTTCATGAAATCATATAAATCACTCTTATTAAGCCCAGATTCCTGTGGATGAAATCCAAGTGCATGTCGTAGATATTGTGACTCAGGAAGTATAGTCTTACATGAATTAAATATGCCTGGAGAATTGGTCACACAGATAGTATACTGCTCCAGCTCGTTAATCTTTTGTGCTTGTTCCCGATAGTTTTTGTAATGATCCAAGTGAAAATGTGTATCAATTAATCCTTTCATTGTATATACTTGTCCATTCCTGGATCACCTTTCAACCATTCAATGATATCTTTCATTCCTTCTGAATATACTCTCAAGAATTGAGTAACCTCCTCTTCTGACAGCTTACCGGTGCACTTTATTAAGCGTTTTAAATTCTTATCATTACTATTCTGATATCTATAGACGCTATTAACTACGGCATTAAGGTCTGAACTTCGATCACTTTCTGAAAATTGATTCAAAAAATCAAACGGAGCCACATGTGCTGAATACGGGCTTATATCCGTCAAATCTAATAGTGACGCTCGTCGAATTATACACGGATAGCAGTAACCACAATTTATCGGATACTCTCTACTTCCAGTTCGATTATATCTTGTAACGCATGGATGCGAGCACGAAATAGTCTTCTGATATCCCTTATTAAATGCAGTCGTGTCCTTAACTAACCGTACAATCTCTCTTTTCGTTTTATACGCAAAGAAATTCTCTATCGGATTAGAAATACCAACTTCTTTCAAAATATCTCTGAGTCCATTTAAAAAATGTGGATGCGTTGTTCTTGTGCTACATGATCCTTTTCTGCTATTTGTAAGTGCAACATTCAGACCTATAAATCCATTTTCGGGAATGTAAACCGGAGTTTCTTTTCCCATTATTCCTGCGATAGTAACTGCCGCACATAGGAACAGTAAAGATCTTCCTCGAGATGTATTCTCAGCTCCCAGCAACTTTCCATTTGTCTCACTTATAGGAGCCCTTGCTCCAGCGGTAAATCCTATGAACACTGGATTCTGCTCTGGATAGCACTCTCTAAAATCCTCGACAAATTTTTCTTGAATATATCTCAGTTTTGGATACTCATTGTGTCCAATCAAGCAAGGAGATTTCCGTTCCTCTAACAATTTAATTGCGCCACAATAGGAATCTAATCCCCCTGAAAACAGACTGACACAATCACATTTAGAAATATCCAAATGCTTTCTATTTGCATTCTCGTGTTTGCTGTAAATTGCATTAGTCTCTCTAAACTCAATGGTCCATAAATCACCTGTCAGATATGATAAAAGTTTATTCCATCTTAGCTCTGTTCCCCTCCACTTTTCATACTCTAAAACAGGAACAGATACCTCGATAGATCTTGTCCAGCAGTCTTCAAATTGCTTTCGTGCCACTCTTTTATCAAGTGAAAACACACTCAATCCGATTATGTATAAATCCTCATAGATTGATTCCAACTGCAATTGATCCAGATGATACCAAATAGCTGGAATACTGGAAAATGCACTACTTCCAGTATCCCTATTAATGCTGACCTTGTAAGCTCCATTCCATTCTTTTTCTGGCAGTTGATCATTTTCTTTTACAATCCAAAATTTCATGATTCATCCCCTCCGTAATATTCCTGAAATGTCGCATATGCATCCTCTAATGTTCTCTTCACAATCTCTGATGCTTGCAATTTAGAAAAGTCCAACTTGCTTATCTGCTTTGCATTAAGCTTTCCATGAAGTGTATTGGCAACATAATTATGCATGTCATCTAATATTGCTGCTTTTTCCGCTGGTGTACGTCCTTTTCCAATTCTTTCATCAAACCGTAAATCAAAATTAATATTGATGAACTCAATAACCATTTCACCTAATAGCTGATCGATGTCAACCTTGCCCAAATCATCTGCTGTTTCAATTTCCAAATTTTCAAAAGCTTTAGATATAGCATCCGCTGCTAATGAATCTTCAAGCGTTGCACTTCCATTGGTAAACTGATCCATGATTGCATCTAATATTTCACCCGAATCTTTTCCTATGAGATCTTGTCTACCAAATTCTATTAATGTTTCATTTAGGCCGTTGCCTGAGACTCCTTTAGCAAATCCTAATACGCCTCCTGCAGAGGTAGAAAATGCGCTGCTAGAAACTGCGTTAGTTGAAGCCATTGCTGCAACGTATTTACTCATCGCATTAGCTCTTGATTCTGAGTCTCTATTTCTAAGATATGATGACACTGCTCTTTTTGCAGATGTCCACTCTGGTTTTGTTGGAGATATATATCCCTTTGAAGTTCCCATATCAGCTTTCCTTTTTCAAATCATCGTACATCTTCTGAGTAATAAACCCTTTTGATTTCCAACCTTCAATTAGGGCATCCATTGCATCTTTTTCCACTGTTCTCATAGTTTTAATAGCTGGGAGATCACCCGGCTTCAAAGCCCTTTTTGTCTTCGATAGAGCCTCCGTAATTTTTCCCCTATATGCTGCCAAAGAAGAAAACAGATCCCTAATCACATAATATTGGAGTTCTCCTCTCTCAATCTGTGGAAGCAGAACCTTCACTACATCTTCCTGATCAGATGCACTAAGTTGTCCTATATCTTTAGCTATATTCTTCATAAGTCCAGATGTTGCGGTACCAATTCGTTGAAGAATATCCTTTACCTTTTCTGACATTGTCGAAATGACAATATCCGATTTTTTCAAACTTTCTCTAGTCAAGAAAAAGTATTTATCCAATCTCTCGACTTCTAAGTTTTGTGGTTCACTGTTCACCCAGCGAACAATAGACGGTACATACCAAGCTTTGTATCCTTCGATTTCTTCACCAGTACTATTATTAACAGAAGCTCTCATACTTTCGAATTCTTCGTTTTTTGTTGTGTAATTCTTATTCCATTCATTCAACTGAATAAATAAATCCGGATTAAGCTTTTGTAACACCAACAATTTTGCAAGTATTTTTTCATTTATTTCATCATTCTTATAATAGATATTTGCAAGTTTTCTCTTCGTAATGAAAGTGTTCAAAAATCGTTTTGCTTGTCGAGGATTCCCTTTTAAATTTTCAGAGACAATGCTCTTTATTCCAGCTATTACTTCAGCTGTTTTATTGAAGGAATCTCTATCCTTTGAGTTAATAAAATCACCTGCAAGCTCTAGCAACTTATCATATTCAATCAGTGTTTGCGAGACCATAATATTCTCATTTTTTACCTTTTCAATAAATTCAGGAAATTGTTCTGAACTACAATACTGCTGTGCAACAAGAAGCATCAGGTAATTTTCAATATCTCTAGAAGATAGTTCTGGAATATAAATTGGCAACTGTATAATCTTCTCTATATATTCGCGATCGAGATTTACCTCTGTATCATTAACCGGCGGATATTTTTTTCGAATAGCATAATGAATTACATTTTCATCGGCTGCTATTATAAAAGTTGTTTTATTTACAGATAGAAATAATTTAATCGCCTCCAACGTCTCGATAATTCTCTCTGGCTGACATCTGTCCAAATCATCAATTAAAACAACAACATTATCCAAATCATTGTCATTTAAAGCGTCCTCAAATTCTTTTCTAAAAGTCCTGACATTATTAACTATACTTGACTCCTCAGACACAACTGTATCATCCTTTATGTAGTCTTCTCGTATTGTCTGTACAACCTCTGAGGCCTTTTTTATACCTTTTCCAATGTCCTCAGCCGTGCCGTTAAAGCTCATTATCATTGGTAATGGATTTCCCGCTGCTACACTTGCTGCAATCGGTGCTGTAATCCCAACTGCTTTAGTTGTCAATTTGAAAAAATCCACTTTTTTCAGCAACTTTTTTATCTTTGTCTTAATTGTGTCTGGAGCCTCCTTTTTTAGCTCTTGCAATAAGGATTCCATCACTGCAACCTTTGCGTCTTCATACCCTTCAAACGCCCATGCATTGATATTTACACATATTGTTTTATTCGCTTTTAATGTCTCTGCTTTTATTTTCTGCTCTATTAGGTTAAGCAATGTGGATTTCCCAGCGCCCCATACGCCAAATACTCCAATTGTTAAAGGCTTATAATCTTTATTTAATGCCATTTCAGAAATAACATCTGCATATGGCTCGTAAAACAGAACATCTACATCTGATGCATTATCAATCCACATACTGTTTCCTCCTATCACTCTACTCCCAACGCCTTAAACACCGCATCCTCTGCACTCTGGTATGGAATCAACTGAAACGCACTCATAAGTTCCGGTGGTACTGTTGCAAAGTCAACGAACGATGTACTCGGTATAAGCACTCTCTTTGCTCCGCTATCCAGGCAAACCTGCAGCGCATTTGCAAGTTCATCTACCTTAATCAGTGTTCCGCTGATGCTGATATCTCCCAGAACCACAAGGTTTCCAACCGTCGGACGGCTGAGTGCAATCGAACACAATGCAATCAGTGTCGGAAGCGCCAACTTTCCAGTCATTCCAATTCCCTGCAAATCTTGATAATTTACGATGTAGTCTTTTGTTGTTGTGCTTATCGATCCACTGATTCTGCTTCCGTTGGCTTTCAAATAGTTGAATGCCGTATTGGAAGCTTCTTTTGCATCACGATCTGTTCCTATACCCGTTCTCTCGAACTTTCCATTGCCGGGAAGCATCTGGCTTTCCAGACGGAATACGCCGATCATGCCGGTTTTGCCCTGGGATACGGTATAGACCTGTCCCGGATTGCAAATTCCATCAGGAATCAGTTTTCCACCGCCCTGCTCCGGTACAGAAACGTAATGTTCTTCAAATGTCTCATTATCTATGTATGAGAAGTTGACATCGTAGAACTCCATACCGCCAAGCTTCTTAAGTTGCTCTTTTACGCGACGGCGCATTTCCAGTGCAATCTTTAAGATTTCTTCCAAATCATCCTTTGTAAAATTGCCATCCGGATAAAGCAGTTTTACATATCCACCGACCATCTTTCTGACGGCAATGGTATCTCTCTGATTCAGGTTCTTTCCAAGGCGGAAATATTTGTCCAATGCATCGCCATACTGCTCTTTTCGCAGTTCACGAATAAACTCTGCAAGATAATCAGAAATAAAGCCATAATCATCTGTGAAGTGCTCTGGGCGGAACTTAGGTATCTCCCATCCCGGAAGATAGCAATGCATACGATCTAAAAAGGCTGTATCCGTTCCCATTTCAGGTGGAAATGGATCAAATAGACTGGATGTTTTCAGCAGGACATCAACGCTCTGGTTGATATTACCGACAAACACCATGGACGCACTGGCAGCTTTTTCTTCTTTGCCACGTGCAAAAGAACCGGATGCCATGTAATCCTTCATGATCTGAATGCCATCTTTATCCTTAAAACGGATACCGGCAACCTCATCGAAGGCAACACAGTCCCAGAGGCCGACAAGTCCTACGGTCTTTCTTCCCATGTTATAGAAAAGATTGGCAACCGTGGTCTGTCCACCGGAGACAAGAATACTGTTCGGTGAAATTTCCTTGTACAAGTGTGATTTACCAGTACTTCTCGGTCCTAACTCGCATAGATTAAAGTTATTCTCAACCAACGGAATCATACGTGTCAGGAGCAGCCACTTCTCACGGCATGACAGTGTGTCCGGCTCCATACCAATGGAACGGAGCATGACATCGATCCACTCATCCTTCGTAAATGCCTTTCGTCCTTCTTTTAATTCATCGATATCAATATGTGGCATCTGGATTGGTGTCAACTTGCGAATACTAATTGGCGAGATGTCCTTCTGCTTTTTCTGTTTGGATTTCAACTCAAATCCATCAGAATCTACAATGCCGAAATTGGAATCTCCTTCCATCTCGTAATCTAACTGCACAATGCACCAGATACCACCGCAGAGTAAACGGTCAAACTTTTCCGGATAATCATCCGAAATTGGAATATTGGTTAATCCCAGATTGGAAAACTCTGCAAAGTAACAATCCTTTTTGATATCCAGTCGAACGGTAATCATATCAATAACAGTATGACTGCCCTTTTTACGAAGCACAGACAAAATCTTCTGTGCTTCATCAGGGCGGACGAAGTTATCGGAAAGAATATGCTTTACACTGTTTACTCCCTCTTCGATAACATCCGGATCATCAGAGCTGCAGTACTGTCCTAGCAAGAATTCCAAAACATACACTGGGACGTTTGCGCCCTCTTTGATTTTCTTTGTCAGATCTTTGCGGACAATCTTGCCATCAAAGTTCCGACGTAATTTTTCTTTAATCACAGCACGTGTATCGCTGTTCTCCATAAAATCCGGCATTCGTACCGCCTCCATTCAACTATATTTAGAAACCGAATCCGAAATCATCTGCAAACGCCAGATCCATAATGATTGGATGGCGGAAGCTTTCTAATCCGGTATTTTCATCATAAACAACAAGGTAATACTGCTTGTCCTTGTCATATTTCTTATCCTTAAACTGGAACTTCATTCTAAAGATTCTCTTCTGTGCATCCTGATCTCTGCTATCTGCTATATAGCTATTCTCATTTGAAATCTTCTCATTATCTTCAGAGATAAAGAAAATCTTATATGTAGTAGCTTTGACCGTATCGCTGACAGGTTCCGACTGAATGAAATCCATCATTGTAATCTTGTTTGTGATCTTCTGAACCATGCTGACAAGCGCAATCTCTGCATTCTTTGTCTCCATGTGTCCACGTTCCATCTTCACTTCCAATACAGGTACGAGCATTTCCTGTGGCGAAGAACCACCGTGCACAAATTTCTGCCCTCCGCCGGCAACCTTAAATACATTGCTGCTGATAGGGAAAGACACCATCTTCGTGTCTTGATTTCGTAAAACAGTTCCCATGCTCATAGATGCAATGCCATCTTCCTGAACAGCTTCCGGCGCAACAATGAATCTCCGATTCACAAATGCATTCTTATCATTAACTCCACCGATCTTATCGCTTTCTGTAACCTTGTCTCTCTTATAGATAAATCCATGATCCGCTGTCACAACAAAGTGGTATGTATTCGCATTTGTGGAGATGCGATGAATCAGATCAATAATCTCAGCAACCGCCTCTTTGCAGGCAACAAATACTTCATCTTCAGTATTCGCCTTATCACCTCTTGCATCAATCTGATTGTGATAAACATAGATCGCCTGCTTACCAGTAAAGATATCTCGAAGTTCGGTTTTCTTCAGTCCTTTAATATCATCAAACTGCACACAAATGCTATTCGGCGAGTGCTTCTGCAGCACCGTTTGCCGTCCTGCCAGGTTATCGCAAAGAACATCGTCAACCAGTACCTGATAATCGTCCGTCATCGTAATCTTGTTGTGCGGTAAAAGCGCAGCCATTCCAAGTCTTGTATAGGAAGGAAGCACGCTTAGTTGTATTTCCAGTTTAGCTGTACACTTTGGATCGTCTGATAATGTACGGAACAATTCCTGCCCTACTTCATAACGCATCGCATCAGAAATAATGACAACCGTGCGCTCCTTTGCGTTGCGGATATTCCGAGCATAGAAATCAATCTGCACCGGCAGCTTTGTCAGAGAATCCTCTTCCTGCAATCCTGTATTCCATTTTGGGAGCAGCTTATCTAGGTATTCATTGGTATAGATGTTCTCCACAAGGTCACGAAGTCCTTCAAATGCCGAAGCATCTTCCAACTGGTCGAACTCGTAATAGAAATTACGGTATTCCTGATCAATCTTGTAATCTGTTGCACGATACTGAGAAAGAATAGCCGCAAATCCATCCGGACAGTTATAGGCTCCTGTTGCCACAAGATAGTACGCACTGGTAAGCAGCCTGTATGTACGTCCGGTTCTTCCTCCGAAGTGCATCTTCTCTCGCTTTGCAGCAATCTCTGGAATAGATAGATTATCCAACTTTGCTCCAGTATCTTCTGCCAACAAGCGATCCACAATCCATTTCACCAAAATCTGATCGATGCACAGGAATGTATCGCAATTCACCAATTCTTCCGGCAGATAATCCTTGAAGGCATTTACAGCACCTAATCCAGATGCGACAAAATCAGAAAGTTCGTCGTACTTCTCACGATACAGTACACTGTTCATAAGATTATCCATGAAGGCAATAATGTTACCGGATTTATACGATACAAATGTCTTCCATGCCTTTGGAAGCTCAGCTGGTATATACTTCGCTGTATATGTGACGAATAAAGTAACAACAAAGCGTTCTAAGGTAGGCTTCACATCAGTGTATCCGAAATGCTGCTCACACAACTTCCAGAACGCATCCAATAAATCATACTTCTGAATTTCAGCAAGGAACTTATTGTCCTGAAGCTCTCCATCCGTAAGAATTACACGAATCACTTCTTCAAATGAGCAGGTTCTCGTCTTGCAAATGCTGCTGAGAAGTCCAATGAGGATATTCTCCTCATTGAAGTTCTCGATTTCCAAGTCATAGAATCTCTGTGTGCGCTCTTTATTAGCAAAGAACTTAATGTGCTTCTCAATGATCGGCTTATACTTCTCGTCAATACCAAGATCCACTGACAACAAGGAAGCTCGATCCGCAAAGAAACGCTTGGAATACAACATCGTATCTTCCAGATGATTGTCCTTTACATCCGGCTTCGGAAACGGCGCATAAATCAGATAGTTCGTTGTTAAATCTTTTCGCTCTAAAAAGTATTTTGTATAAAACTGATTGTCTGGCTGCAGAAAGTATACTTTGGCATTTGCAAGCTCTACACTTGCCATGTCCTCTGCAAATTCACCCTTATCGTCATACCAAAACACAAGCTTTCTGGTATCCCCGGTAAACTCTTCATTCAGACGATCAATAATCTGTTTCAGGTTTAATTCTGCCATTTACTCAATCACCTTCCACTTTCCAGAACGACGGTTTCCTTCTCTTACAAGAACACCTTTTTCCTGTAATCTAGGCAGAATACGTTGCACCGTTCTTAATGGAATATTGGTATCAGCACCAATTTCCTTTTGTGTGGCAGTCGGATGATCCGATAAATATATTGTGATCTTAGCTTCCTCTTCTGATAATTCACCGCCAGTTTTTACGCCACTGCCGCCATCACCGCCACTACCGTCTGCCTTTTTGGCGGTATTATCGTTGTTATCTTTACGATAAATATTCACAACAAGATCTACCTCGCCGCCTTCAAATACAGGAACAGCAAGTCCTTCATCACATACTTCTCGAACTACTCTCGGAATGCCACTTCCCCACTTTTCCATCAACTTCATGTAGGAAAAGGCCTTTGCCAACGCTTCATT
>JAUNAE010000511.1 GCA_030527765.1 Eubacteriales bacterium | reverse complement strand
GTCTTGTGGGACTCATCAATAATCAGCAGATACTCATCTCCGAAATAATCCATCAGGGTATACGGAGCTTCTCCCGGTTCCAGATTGGACAGATACCGGGTATAGTTCTCGATTCCCGCACAGAAACCGGTCTCCTTCATCATCTCAATATCAAAATTTGTTCTCTCTGCAATTCTTTGTGCCTCCAACAGCTTATCTTCGCCTTTGAAATACTCCACCTGCTTTGCCAGTTCGTCTTCAATCTGAGAAGCTGCTTTCAGCATCTGCTCCATCGGAACCACATAGTGGGATGCCGGGAAAACCGCGATATGCTTCATTTCGCAGTGAATTTCTCCCGTAAGTACATCCACTTCCGTAATTCGATCAATCTCATCTCCAAAGAATTCTACGCGAAACGCCCGATCGGAGTAGTTTGCAGGAAAAATTTCCAGTACATCTCCTCTTACACGGAAGGTACCTCGGTGAAAATCCACTTCGTTTCTCGTGTACTGAATGTCGATAAGCTGACGGATAACCTCGTCTCTGTCCTTCATCATCCCCGGACGAAGTGAAATCATCATCTCCTGGAAATCTTTCGGCGAACCGATTCCATAAATACAGGATACGGAGGAGACAATGATTACATCTTTTCGCTCTGAAAGAGCCGCCGTCGCCGACAGGCGAAGTTTATCAATCTCATCATTGATGGCGGAATCCTTTGCAATATACGTATCCGTAGATGGAACATAGGCTTCCGGCTGATAATAGTCATAATAAGAAACAAAGTATTCCACTGCGTTCTCAGGGAAAAATTCTTTCATCTCTCCATAGAGCTGAGCTGCCAGTGTTTTGTTGTGGGCAAGAATGAGTGTCGGCTTCTGAAGCCGTTCAATCACATTTGCCATGGTAAATGTTTTTCCGGATCCGGTAACTCCAAGAAGGGTTTCGCACTGATTTCCCTCTTTGAATCCCCGTACCAGTTCCTCGATTGCCTGAGGCTGATCCCCCGTCGGCTGATACTCACTGTGAAGTTTAAATTCCATTTTTCAGACCCCTCTAAGAAATTCTATAATCCATTCTGTCGTCTGCGTCCATTGTTCCTCCGGGGTAATGGACGCTGTACCGTCCCCCTTCTGTTCCCCGTAATCTCCGAACTGTGCATGGTTTCCACCTGCGAGAACATGCACGTTCTCCTCGTAGGTAATCTTGCTCCGGTTCAGTACCTGATCCTGCTCTCCATAAATAGTGACAGACTGTTCCACCGGATAATCTCCATATAAATATGCACCGAGAAGAATCACACCGGAAATCTTCTCCGAATGTTTGGATGCATAGGAACTTGCAAAAGCTCCGCCCATGGAGTGTCCGCCCAGGTACCACTTCTGGATTTCCGGATGGGCTTCTATTACCTGTTCGCCCCTGTTAGATCCGAGAATTGCCAGATTGCCGGGCATTTTCACGAGAAAGCAGTTGATATTTTTTTCCTGCAGATTCTTCATAAGCGGAAGATATGCAGAATATTCCACCTTCGCCCCGGGATAAAAAATCAATCCTATTTCATCTGACTTGGCTTTTAAGTACAGCCAGTTCTGTTCCTTCACGACAATGGATTCATCCTTTTGAATTGCCGCTGCAGTGTCCCCTGCATGGTAATAATCTGACACATAAACGCCTGCCATCGCCGCCAAAGCTATAAGCACAAGCAGGATTCCCACTAGAATCCGCCGAGTTTTTTTTCTCATTTTCCGATCCTTCTCTCTATGATTTCCCGCCTGTAAAGCGGATATGCGAAGTCCACTCCGCAGCTTACTCTTAAAACGCAGGATTTACCGCAACCCTACCACGTAAAAAAACATCTGTCAAGAAGCGTCGAGAGGACCTTCACGAAATATCAAAAGCGTGCCAAAAGCCCCGTCCCCAAAACCAGGCGTTTTATGCTATAATACTTCTATTGTAACTGTTTTAAATGATCTCAAAAAGGAGTATTACTATGAGTCGTGTAAATTTTGGTGCAAAACCACTCATGTACCCACAGCCGGTACTGATCATTGCCACTTATGACGCTTCCGGCACCCCGAATGCCATGAATGCAGCCTGGGGAATTACCACTGATTTCAAAGAAATCACCGTCAGCCTTTCCGACCACAAAACCACAGACAACCTTGCCGTTACTCAGGCATTTACAGTAAGCTTTGCCACAGAAGATCAGGTCGTTGCCTGCGATTATGTAGGTATCGAATCCGGCAGAAAGGCTCCGGACAAATTTGCAAAAGCAGGTTTCCATGCAACGAAGAGTGAGTTTGTCAACGCTCCTCTCATCGATGAGCTTCCTGTTGCAATGGAGTGCAAGGTAAAGTCCTTCGAAGACGGCATCCTGATCGGTGAAATTGTGAACATCAGTGCAGATGACAGCGTTGTCACAGATGGAAAAGTGGATCTTTCCAAATTCAAACCAATCACCTTTGATCCTTTCAACAATGCTTACGTAGGCCTCGGCTCAAAAGTCGGAAATGCCTT
>JAUNAE010000510.1 GCA_030527765.1 Eubacteriales bacterium | reverse complement strand
AAAATGTAGTAAAAAACTTATTCGTTTGGATATTTGACACCCATAATACCTCGAATCTGATCCATCAATTCCATCATGAAAATCGTCTGTGTATGAGGCATCTCTGCACATTCCTTTTTACCTTCTTTTAAAGCTTTCTCACAGGCACGTACTTCATATTCATATCCTGTGATCTGTTCTGGAACTTCTACACGTTTGATCAGCTGATGCATCTTGTCATATACAAGGATAGCTTCCGGGTTGTTGATATTCTCAACTACGACATAACCATTCTCACAGTAGATAGCACCTTCTCGGTTAGATGCAGCTCTTGCATCACTGTGAATGATCGCCATTTTGTTATCATTATAGATAATGGTAGTATTTAAGACCATATCTACGCCTTTATCCGAAAGGATGGATGTGGTCTGCACATCTTTGATATCATCTCCAAAAGCCATGGAAGCAAAGTTTAATCCATATACACCGATATCAAGAAGTGCACCGCCTGCAAGAGATGGTTCTGTAATACGTGACTTATGCATGATTGGATAAGAAAGATCTGCATAAAGAGATTGTGGTTTTCCTACAATACCGCTTTCCAGGATCTCATTGATCAATCTTCTGGATGGCATATATCTTGTCCAGATGGCTTCTGTGATAAATACACCTTTTTCTTCTGCAAGTGCAAGAACTTCTTTTGCCTGTGCAGCATTCTGTGTGAAAGCTTTCTCACAAAGTACATTTTTTCCATGATTGATGCAGAGCTTTGCATGTTCTGCATGGAAGGAGTGTGGAGTTGCGATATAGATGATATCCACCTCCGGATCCAGAACCAGTTCTTCATAGGAACCATAACTTTTTAGAAAACCAAATTCTTGTGCAAAAGCAGATGCTTTCTCAAGGTTTCTGGAAGCAACGGCGTATGCTTCGATTCCTTCCATCTGTGTGATAGTTCTTGCCATAGTAGATGCGATATTACCTGCTCCCAATATACCGAATTTCATGTTTCGTATCCTCCTCTGATAGTAAATTTATGTTTCATGAATATACGAGATCTTTAGGACTATTATACGTTACTTTTAACGGCACATCTACAGCTGTTTTATGTTTTCTTTTCTTATGTGGCATCATGAAAACAGACATTATGAAAAGAGAAAAGATTATTTCAGATATGGATATAGCGTTTGGATAAAAATGGTTCTATCGAAATTTGAGGCATAACAAAAAAGACAGTATAAACCTGTCTTTTGGGGCTGATATCCTTTGCGGTGCAGTCACGTGTGTAAATTCCCCGGTGTCAATGAAATGACACCGGAATGTTTCAAATTAAACAGCCTTCCATTACCTACGAATTCAGGTATTGGAGTATATCACTATGTGCGTTGTTTATAAGAAACGCATACAAGTGTAAAGGTACAATTTATTGTATCGCAAGAATAGAATCTATCTGTGATAATCCAGCATAAATGAAAACCGTCAGAATGTTTATCTGACGGCTTAATCATGAAACTGTATACGTGGAAGTTGGGAGGATCTTCCGATGTGTCATTATAGTGGCAACCTGTTAATCTGTGTTTATGATTGTGATGGCCTTATTATCGTATCGTATAGAAATCAGGAAACGAATATTTCTCAGATTACATGAAAAGTTTTCCATTTTCCCTGTTTGAATCTCCACCAGAAAATGATTCCGCGAATCGTCCAATCCAGACACATTGCCCAAGCAATACCAATCACTCCCCTATTCAGTCCAATCGCAAAAAGGATGGAAAACATGAGACGCACTCCAATTGTTGTAAATAATGAAATAATCGTTGTAAACTTCACATCTCCTGTTGCACGCAGTCCTTTACCGAAAGGATCAGCAAATGGAAAAGCAATGGAATTGAAAATATTGTGAATAAGTACTAACCATATGGTAAGATGTTTTGCTTCATCTGAGATGGCGTAAAAATGTATCAATGCTGGAGTTAAGGCGAAAATAAATACATTCCAGATAATTGCAAAGATGACAGTTATCTTGGTAAGTTTCTTAAAATAATATTCTGCCTGTTTCGTTTCTCCGGCTCCCATACACTGACCAATCACAGTAATGAACACTGGTCCCATTGTCACACAAACCAAGGCTGCCATTGACCAAATAGTCTGGGCAATACCATTGGCAGCGATCTGATAAGTTCCAAATAATGCGACTACCGATGATAAAGCTACTTTAACCAGTTGGAATACACCTGATTCTACTCCGTTTGGTACTGCAATACGAAGAATCTTTTTCTGCAATTCTCTATTGACTTGGAATATCCACTCTTTGATATAATGCACAGGATTTGTTTTCTGAAAGCATAGGATCGTAATTACAATTGCCTGAAAAACTCTGGAAATTAAGGAGGGTACAGCAACACCTGCAACGCCCTTGTGTAACACAAATACTCCAATACAATTACCGGCAATATTGATGATATTTGCCAATATAGAAATATACATGGTAGTGCTTGTCCTGCCGAAGCTTCGGTAAAC
>JAUNAE010000509.1 GCA_030527765.1 Eubacteriales bacterium | reverse complement strand
AAAGACCGATTCCGGAAGTGAAAAACACTGCAGGAAATGCAATAAATGCAGTAAAGCCACTTTCAGATGATGCAGAACTGTTAGAAAAGGCAATGAACAGTAGAAATGGTGCTGAGTTTCAGAACCTTTGGAATGGAAACTGGAAAGGAAAGTATCAGTCACAGTCGGAAGCGGATATGGCATTATGCAGCTCTTTATCATTCTGGACAGGTGCAGATGCAGGAAGAATGGATCAGCTGTTTAGACAGTCTGGACTCATGCGAGATAAATGGGATAGACAACAGTCTGGCAGCACGTATGGCGCATTGACCATTCAAAAAGCAATCCGGATGACCACGGACGTGTATAAACCAAAGACAGAGATTCAAGAGGTGTATAACGAAACGTTAGGTACCATTCAAGATGAGAAACCTGTACAAACGCAGGAGAAAAATGCACAAGAGTTTGCAGAGGTCAAACCATTGAAGCCACAACAGAATACGCTGCCAACGTTTCCAATTGATTGCTTACCACCAGTATTAAGAGATTATGTATCTGCTGTAGCTGAACACAGTCAGACTTCACCGGATATGGCTGCTGTCATTGGCCTTGGAGTATTAGCGGTGTGCTTGCAGGGAAAGTATCTGGTGCAAGGTGTTCCAGGATATACAGAACCACTCAGTCTTTATACGGTTGTAATTGCTGCACCTGGTGAGCGTAAATCCAGTGTGATGAAAGATATGACAAGATTCCTATCCGAATATGAAAAAGACTTCAATGAGCGCAGGGCTGCTGACATCAAAGCAAATAAACAGGAACGTGAAGCAATTGAGAGAAAGATTGCAGGAATTAAGAAGAAACTGGAAAACAAAACCAGTGAAGAATTGGAATTACAGCTTCGTGATTATGAAGCGCAGTTAGAACAATTGCCGGAGATGAAACCTGCAAGATTCTTCGCAGATGACTGCTCCAGTGAAGCTCTTACCAGTTTGATTGCAAATAATCATGGAATCTTCTCTGTGATTTCTACAGAAGGCGGCATTTTCGATATCATGGCAGGTCGATACTCTGGCAAAGGAAATATCGATGTTTGGTTAAAAGGTCATTGCGGGGATGCAATTCGTGTGGATCGTATGGGAAGAGAACCGGAATATATTCCACATCCTGCTCTGTCAGCGATTCTATCGATTCAGCCGAGTGTATTAGATGAAATCATGTCAAATACGACGATGACAGGAAGAGGTCTGATTGCAAGATTCCTATATGCATCACCTGCATCCAGAATTGGAACACGTATCTTCTGTACGGAACCAATCTCTCCAGAAATTGAAATCTCATATAAGAATCTGATCTATCAATTGATGGCGGTTGAGGTGCAAGAAGAACCTAAGGTACTGACGGTATCACGAAATGCTACAGCATCTATCTCAGAATACTTCGGAGAACATGAGAAATATTTGATCGGCGAAGGTCAGGGAATCTCCGATTGGGCAAGTAAATATATCGGATCTATTCTTCGAATTGCTGGATTACTCCATCTAGGGCAAATGCAGAAGGAAGATACAGAGATTTCAGAAGAAACAATGAAGTGCGCAATTGAAATCGGAAAGTACTTCTTGGCGCATTCGGTGTATGCATATTCCATGATGGGGACAGATATCAGCATTCAGAAAGCACGATTTGTGTGGGGAAAGATTGAAAAGAAGCAACTCACAGAAATTAAAAGATCTGATCTCTTTCAAATGTGCAGAGGGAAGTTTTTTAAGAAAACAGAAGAACTTTTCCCAACATTAGATTTACTCGCTGAGAATGGATATCTTCGCATGGAAGAACAGGTAAGACTTACCGCAGGTAGACCGGCAGATATCAAGATTATCATTAACCAGAATGCATTCGGAATGTCAGGTATTTGATGAATATACTGCATTTATTGCATTTACTGCACAACTTTTGAAACTGAAAAATAGGGGGCGATGAAACGTCGCCTCCTATGCAACTGAAGGGAATCGTGTTTCGCGACTCCCTTCTTAACAAAATGACGACATCGCATTTCACGATGGTGTCCAATCTATAAATTGGTACGACCCGTTTCAGTGCGTACCCAAATATACGAAGGGGGCTAACGTTTCGTTACACCCTTGATAAAGGATAGGGCGAATCACCCTACCCTTGAAAAGAAAGGAGAATGCTATTGACTAATACAAGAAAGAATCAATTTTGTTTAAAACTGGACGATCATCAATTGGAGTTAATTCATAAGAAGATGGAGCAGGCAGGAATTCATAATATGAGTGCTTATCTTCGAAAGATGGCAATTGATGGAATGATCTTCAATATTGATATGACAGAAATCAAAGAGATGTTAAGACTGCAAGCTCGCACTTCTGCGAATATGAATCAGATTGCAAAACGCTGTAATGAGACTGGCCATCTTTATGAAGAAGATATCAAAGAACTACAGTCCAGATATCAGGAACAGACGGAACAGATGAAGAAGGTGGTGGAGCAGGTCGCTACACT
>JAUNAE010000508.1 GCA_030527765.1 Eubacteriales bacterium | reverse complement strand
TCTTGCGGCCGCGGCATTTTCGGAACTGGACAATAAAGCCTTCTTTGTTGCCTCGAAGAATCGGCTTGATTTTGAGAGCATTTCCAATCAAAGCTTTTGCACCGCTGATACGACCGGTCTTGGAAAGATATTTCAGACTGCCGACAGTAAAGACACCATTCATCTGTAATGCCATTGCAGACAGCTCTTTCTGAATGGACTGGATTTCTTGTCCCTTGTCGCGTTTCTCAACCGCATACAGAGCAAGAATACCCTGAGCAAGGGAGGCATTCAGAGAATCTACCAGATATACATGATTGTTCGGATACTCTTCTGCCAGATCTTCTGCGGCCAGTTTTGCGGCGTTATAAGTACCGCTGATATTTTTGCTGAGGGAAATATAAAGAATGTCTTTTCCCTCTTTCAGAGTCTTCTCGAAAGGTTCCATGAATTCGGCCTGATTAACCAGAGAAGTCTTCACTTCAGAGCCATTGCGGATTGCTTCATAATAGGTGTGTCCAAGAGCTCTCTCCTCTTCCGGGGAAAGACTGCAGTCAAAATCCTCGATCATTTTTCCATCTACGAAGGTATGGAAAGAAATAACATGAATTCCATATTCTTTCACAATTTCTGCAGGGATATTTGCTGCAGAATCAACATATACGTCAAACATCTTAAACTCCTTTGACTGAGATTGATTTGTTACCGAGTATCATTTTTTTGAAATGATTTCCTCTTCAACTATAGGAATTATACCCAGATTCTCGGCAAAAGTAAAGCTTACATTCATGCACAAAAAAAGAAGGTCCGAAGACCTTCTTTTTTTGCAGGTTTCTGTATAATTCCTACGTAACAAAAGCGTTACAATGGATTAGTTATGAAGTCCGCGATACTCATCTCCGTGAGGATTTGCACCGAATTCATAGTCATTGCCCGGAAGAATAATGTTCAGTACAATTCCGGCAATCGCTGCGATTGCGAGTGCTGTCAGTGTAATGGATGCGCTTCCGATCTGGAAGGTAATTCCATTAGAGAATCCAAGACCGCATACGAAGATGACACCTGCGATGATCAGGTTACGGGATTTGGTAAGATCTACCTTGTTCTCAACGATGTTACGAACACCGATTGCAGAGATCATACCGTAAAGCATGAAGCTTACACCACCGATGATAGATGCAGGCATTGTTCCGATTATGGAAGAAAGCTTCGGAATGAAGCTGATTACAATTGCAAATCCTGCTGCGATACGGATGACACGTGGATCGTATACTTTGGAAAGCTCAAGTACACCAGTGTTCTCGCCGTATGTTGTGTTTGCAGGTCCACCGATTAATCCAGCAAAAGCAGTTGCAAGACCGTCACCTACGAGAGTTCTGTGAAGACCCGGATCCTCAACAAAGTTCTCTCCTACAGTTGCAGAGATTGCAGAGATATCACCAACATGCTCCATCATAGTTGCAATTGCGATTGGTGCCATAACGAGAATGGCAGTCAGATCGAATTTTGCCAGCTGGAAAGGCGGAAGGCCTACGATGCCGGAAGATGCAACAGATGTGAAGTCAAGAATTGCGGATCCATCCGGATTGGTAATTCCGACAGCATTCATGATCAGCGCTACTGCATAAGAAATCAGGACACCCATAAGAATCGGGATGATCTTGAACATTCCTTTTCCCCAGATATTGAAGATAATGATAACAGCAAGTGCGATCAGTGCAAGGAACCAGTTGGTAGATGCATTGTTGATTGCAGAACCAGCAAGGCTAAGTCCGATGCAGATGATGACCGGTCCGGTTACTACCGGAGGAAGGAAGCGCATAACGCGTTTCACACCTACTAATTTGATGATCAGGGCAAGGATCAGATATAAAAGTCCGGCTACCATGATACCACCGCATGCATAGGCAACCTTCTCATTGGCACCCATATCTGCATACATACCGGTATTCAGGTTTGCTACCGTTGCAAATCCACCAAGGAATGCAAAGGAAGATCCAAGAAATGCAGGAACTTTGAATTTTGCACATACATGGAACAACAGTGTTCCTACACCGGCACAAAACAGTGTAACAGAAACCGTAAGTCCTGTGGACAGCGGCTCTCCTGTTGCCTCCTTGAAATAGCTGTTAACCAGGATTGGAACTAAGATAGTAGCACCAAACATGGCAAACATGTGCTGGATACCGAGAATTAACATTTTCGGAATTCCGAGCTTACGAGCGTCACGAATTGCTCCGTCGTTCTGATTCATATTTCTCCTCCTCAATTGTTATTGTGATTTTCACAGATAATGACCATGGTAGTTGCTGTTCACTTGTGAACTATAGCCATTATGAAAATCACCGGATAAACACCGTATCTATTTTATTGTAATTGTTCGTTATATGCAATAGGAAAATTTACAAATTCATCCAGGGGATTTTTCTTGCAAAAAGAGACAAAGACCCCTATGATTATAAGGTAGTTTCGAAAACACTTAGAAAGGAATGTGAGAGTTTCTGATGAGCTTTGCTGCGCTTCATAAGGAAATCTCTCATTT
>JAUNAE010000507.1 GCA_030527765.1 Eubacteriales bacterium | reverse complement strand
GCATTAGCGCAGTTGGGAGCGCGCCACATTCGCATTGTGGAGGCCGTGGGTTCGAATCCCATATGCTCCATAGCAAGAGCCGCATCCGGTTTTCCGGATGCGGTTTTTTCGTGCTTTGTTCACAAGAGTTTCACAAAGCGAACTTGAATTTTGGAATGGCGTTGATTATAATGTGAGGGTTATTGTGATAATCTGGATGAATTAGAGGTAGTATAATGAAATTTCATTTGAATCTGGGGAAGAAAACCTGTATTCAGACCGGCATTTTTTCCATAATAGCTCTGGCCCTGTGCATCTGGAGTAAAAGTCCTTTATGGATCCTGCTGATCAGTGCGGCAGCGTACCTTCTTGTAAAGATGGTGGACGTGGAGGTGAGCAGCACACCCACAAGGCTATGGAGACTGTTATCCGGTAAGATTCCGTTTCTGCGCAAGAGAGAATTTACGTATGCGAGACTTGCAGGCTACCTGATGGTGGTCGTGCTGTTTATTGTGGGACCGATCTTTACCACATACAGCGTGCAGCGCATTATCCTGGAAAACGAATATTTTGTTAAGACGGGCGCCAAGACCTGGGAGCTTAACTTCCTGGTGATCTTTCTGGTGTATCTGGCACTTCTGGTTCTTCTAAACCGTCCGAAGTGGGCCTTTATCACCGCACATGTATTCTTTGTCATTGTGGCATTTACGGACTATTTTGTATATGATTTCCGTGCCAATGAAATTAACTGGGGTGACATTACTACCATCGGTACAGGACTGAGTGTGGCGAGCAAGTATCGCTTTTCCATGAGTAAGCGGGGAACCTGTTTTATTCTTGCTTCTATTATAATCATTGCACTGGTGCGCAAGTTCCGGTTTAAATTCCGGCACTTTTGGACAGCGCGTCTGATTGCCATTCTCATCATCGCCAATATGTATCCTTCCGTAAGCCATCGGGTGCTCACCAGAGTAACCCAGACCTGGGAGAAAAAAGGTACCTATAAAAATGGTTTTGTCGTCAACTTTATCTGCGGCATAAGAGACAGCTACTATGTAGATCCGCCGGCGGGCTATTCTCTTGAGGCAGTGGCCGAATTAGAGGAAGAGTACAAGGCAAAACTGGCAGAAAAGACGTCGGGGGACGATGGCGGAAGCGTAAAACCGACGATCATCACCATTATGGATGAGTCTTTCGCGGACTTCCGCCTGATCGGTGATCTGGAAACGAATGTGGAGGTGACTCCCTTCATCGATTCGCTTACGGAAAATACGACCAAGGGCTTTGCTATGGCATCGGTGTTCGGCGCTAAAACGCCAAACTCCGAGTGGGAATATCTCACAGGCAATACGATGGCATTTCTGCCGGGCGGATCGGTATCCTATCAGCAGTGGATCGATAAGAAACCCTATTCGATGGTTTCCACACTGAAGGAAGAGGGATACACGGCCGTGGCCATGCATCCGTACTTCCGTACCGGTTGGAGACGCAATACCGTTTATCCGAAGCTTGGCTTTGGCGAGATGCATTTCCTGGATGACGGTGACAGTTACTATGATGAGACGAACATCTTAAGAGATTACATAACGGATGAGGAGCTGTTCGACAAGATCATCAACCGCTTTGAACAGAAACAGGCTGACGAGCCGCTGTTCATTATGAGTATCACCATGCAGAACCATGGTGGATACCGGGATACCTACGATAACTTTAAAAATACGGTCTATCCGCTGGGCAGTGTATACTATGAGGATGCCAGTCAGTATCTGAGTCTGATCCACGAGACAGACAAGGCAGTGGAGAAGCTGATCACGTATTTTAAGTCCGTGGATGAGCCAGTAGAGATCGTCTTTTTTGGAGATCATTATCCGAGCCTTAGCTCAGAGTTCGTTAAGTCGATAAACGGAAAGGGTCTGAGCGGATTAACGTTAAGTGAACTGGAAGATCTGTTCAGCGTACCGTTCTTCATCTGGACCAACTACGATTCAGAGGAGGAGACGGTCGAGAGAACCAGTCTTAATTATCTGCATACCCTGGCGTATGAAAAAGCGGGCATCAGCGGATCGGCATATGATCTGTTCCTTCAGGAACTGCAGGAGGTGATCCCTTCGATGAACGGAAGAGGGTACTATTCCCTCAGCAAGAAGAGGTTCCTGCACTATGCGGATGCGGAAGGCGAGGAGGCTGAATGGATCCGAAAGTACAAGATACTTCAATATAATTGTATGTTTGGCAAGTCCGATCGGAGTGAGTTTTTCTTCCCGGTTGAGACAGGGTCATAAGTGTACGTGAGAGCGTCGCAGGCGATAGGAAGCCTGCGGCGCTTTTTTGGTTTTTCGTCATATTTCCCATTATTAAAAAAGCACTCCAAGCAGGATGAGACAGGTATTTCTGCCTGTGCATGCCATTATTTGTCATACAAATCTTAAAAAGCGGTCAAAAACACAAGGGAAAATGGAAAGATTAAAAAAATGGAGAACAGAATAACCGTAAATATGAAAGAGATGTGAAAAGGCAATAGAAAAGTGATTAAAAATAGTGCAGAAAA